>JBHEPC010000001.1:0-7058 GCA_046260475.1 Candidatus Krumholzibacteriia bacterium
GTCCCAACCCGGCCCCGCGGCCCGGGCGGGCCCGCCGTCCAGGGCGGCGGAGCGCTCCTCGAGCAGCGTGTCGAAGTCGGCCTTCAGCCGGTTCAGCTCCGCGCCCGCGGCGGGCCGCTCCGCCTCCGGGACGTCCTTCAGGCCGCGCAGCAGGGCCGTGATCTCGCCCTTGCGCCCCAGCAGGGCCACCCGCACGGCCTCCAGGGCCGCCGGGTCGCCCGCCGCGGCGATGCGCGCCGCGCCGTCGGCCCGCAGCCGGTCGATGGTCTGCTTCATGAGCGGGTCCCCCTCGCCGGCGCAGGGCCGGCGGGCTTGGAGATCGGGCCGGCCGGCCGCCGGCCGCGCCTAGAGCGCGGCCTTGGCGGCGTCGGCGAGCTTGCCGAAGGCGGGGGCGTCGTGCACGGCCAGGTCGGCCAGCATCTTGCGGTCGATCTCGATTTCCGCGCGCTTGAGGCCGTTGATGAAGTGGCTGTAGCTCATCCCGTGCAGCCGCGCCGCCGCGTTGATGCGGGTGATCCACAGGCGCCGGAAGTCCCGCTTCTTGTTGCGGCGGTCCCGGTAGGCGTAGGCCAGCGCCCGGTCCACCGTCTCGCGGGCGATGACGTACTGGCGGCTCTTGCCCCCGACGAAGCCCTTCGCCTGCTTGAGATACTTCTTCCGCCGCGCTTTCGCGGCCGGGTTGTTTGTTGCCCTCGGCATCGTGTTGCCTCCTGATGGCGAAAACGGAACGGGGCGCCGGGGCGCACCCGGGTTCGGGTCCTACTTGCCGAGCATCCGCTTGACGCGCGGCTCGTCCACGTGGTCGAGCATGCCGGACTTGCGCAGGTTGCGCAGGCGCTTGGGGCTCTTGGCGGTGAAGAGGTGGCCGTGGTAGGCCTTGCCCCGCTTGACCCGGCCGCTGCCGGTCACCTTGAACCGCTTGGCCGCCGACCGGTTGGTCTTCATCTTGCCGTTGCCCATGGTCTTCCTCTTTCGGTGCTGTGCCGGGTGGCGTGCGGCCGCCGTCGGGGCCGCGCCCCGCGACCCGCCCGGCTACCGGGGTTGTCCTAGGCCGTCCTCTTGCGGGGAGCGACCACGAAGCTGATCTGCCGCCCCTCGCGCTGGGGCTGCGACTCGGGCGCGCCGTACTCCTCGATCTCCTTGACCAGGTGGTGCAGGAACTCCAGGGCCAGGTCCAGGTGGGAGATCTCCCGACCCCGGAACCTCATGACGATCTTCACCTTGTTGCCCGCCTCGAGGAAGCTGACGATGTGCTTCTTCTTGAAGTCGTAGTCGTGTTCGTCCGTCTTGGGACGGAACTGGATCGTCTTGACCTTGACCGTGTGGGCCGCCTGCTTGGCCTTGCGGGCCTTCTTGCTCGCCTCGTACTTGAACTTCCCGTAGTCCATGATCCGGCACACGGGCGGGCGGGCGGTCGGCGCCACCTCCACCAGGTCCAGCCCCTTCTCCTCGGCGATGGCCAGCGCTTCGGAGGTTTCCAGGATCCCCAGCTGGGTGCCGTCCTCGTCGACGACCAGCACGCGGGGGATCCGGATCATCCGGTTGACCCGGGTCAATTTGGTGGGGTTGCCCTTGATAAGACCATACCTCCTGAGGAGTTCACCGCGGTCCGCCCCGCCCCTGCCGGGCAAACAAAAAGGCGGACACAATGGTCCGCCCCCGGGTTTGGGTAACCGCTCCGTCCCGGACCCCAGGGGGTCGGGCCAGCTACGGTGAGAGGGCGGACCTCTGCTTGGCGGCTTGCGGCCGGGGGTTTCCCGTGCCCCGGCCTGCCGCAATCGCTACAATCTAGTTTTTTGCCTTGATGGCGTCAAGGAGTTCCTGGGCCACCGCCTGCACGCCGAGGGTGCCCCCGTCGCCGCCGTGGCGCCGGCGCACGGCCACCTCGCCGGCCTCGGCCTCCCGGCCGCCCACGACCAGCATCCAGGGCACGCGCATGACCTCGGCCTCGCGGATCTTGAAGCCGATCTTCTCGTCCCGCACGTCGGCCTCGGCCCGCAAGCCCCGGGCCCGCAGGTCGGCGGCCACCTGCTCGGCGTAGGCGTGCTGGTCCCGGCTGACCGACAGCACCCGCGCCTGCTCGGGGGCCAGCCACAGGGGGAAGTCCCCGGCCCAGTGCTCGGTCAGGATGCCGATGAAGCGCTCCAGGGAGCCCAGGATGGCCCGGTGCACCATGTAGACGTACTTCTCTTCCCCGTGCTGGTCGGTGTAGGTGACCCCGAAGCGCCGCGGCAGGTTGAAGTCGAACTGGATGGTGCTGGTCTGCCAGGTGCGCCCGATGGCGTCCACCAGCTTGACGTCGATCTTGGGGCCGTAGAACACGGCCTCGCCCTCGACCCGCCGGTAGGGCAGGCCGTGCGCGACGATGGCGTGGACCAGGGAGCGCTCGGCGGCCTCCCATTCCTCGTCGGTGCCCGCGTACTTTTCCGTGTTCTGCGGGTCGCGCACCGAGAGCTCGACCTTGAACTCCGTGAAGCCGAAGGTGCCCAGGATGACCTTCACCAGATCCAGGCAGCCGCTGACCTCGCGCTCCAGTTGCTCGGGGGTGCAGAAGATGTGGGCGTCGTCCTGGGTGAAGCCGCGCACCCGCATCAGCCCGTGCAGGGTGCCCTTCAGCTCGGCCCGGTAGACGGTGCCCAGCTCGGCGTAGCGCACCGGCAGGCTGCGCCAGCCGCGGGTCTTGCGCTTGTACATCAGGATGTGGCCCGGGCAGTTCATGGGCTTGACCACGTAGTCGCGGTCGTCCTGCTGGAAGACGTACATGCTCTCCCGGTAGAACTGCATGTGCCCGGAGGTCTCCCACAGGGCGGCCTGGGAGATGTGGGGCGTGGTCACGGTGCGGTAGCCGCGCTCCCGGTGGACGGTCTTCCAGTAGCCGATGATCTCCTCGCGCAGCACGTCGCCGCGGGGGAACCAATAGCTGAGGCCCGGACCCGCCTCCTCCATGATGCCGAACAGGTCCAGCTCGCGGCCCAGCTTGCGGTGGTCGCGCTTCTTCGCCTCCTCGAGCATCTGCAGGTGGGCGTCCAGGTCCTTCTTGCGGAAGAAGGCGGTGCCGTAGATGCGCTGCAGCATGGGCCGGCTGCTGTCGCCCTTCCAGTAGGCGCCGGCGACGCTCTGCAGCTTGAAGGCCTTCAGCTCCGAGGTGTCCGGCACGTGGGGCCCGCGGCACAGGTCGGTAAATCCGCCCACGCGGTAGGTGGACAGCTGCGCGTCGCCGAGGTTCTCGATCTCCTCCAGCTTGTAGGGCTGGTCCCTGAAGATCGCGCGGGCCTCCTCTGCGGTGACCTCCGCACGCTCCAGCGGCGCCTTGGTGCCGGCCAGCTCGACCATCTTGGCCTCGATGCGCGCCAGGTCGTCCTCGCCGAAGGGCTCGTCCCGGTCGAAGTCGTAGTAGAACCCGTGCTCGATGTCCGGGCCGAAGGCGAACCGGGTGCCGGGGTAGAGCTCCTGCACCGCCCAGGCCAGCAGGTGGGCGGTGGAGTGGCGCAGGGCCGCCAGGCCCTCGTCCGAGCTGCGGGTGATGACGGTCAGGGCACCGCCGCGGCGGGCGGGCTCCTGCAGGGGATGGTGCACGCCGTCGACGGTCACGGCCACGGCGTTGCGCAGCAGGCCCTCGCCGATGCCCCGCACGGCCTCGGCCCAGGGGCGTCCCTCGTCGATCTTCAGCTCGTTGCCGTCGGGTAGCTTCAGCGTCAGTTGCGGCATGGTCCGGTGTCCATCCTCGGGAAAGGGTCAGAGGCCGGACCGGCGGGCGGCAGGGGTTAGGTGGTGGGCGATACTGGACTCGAACCAGTGACCTCTTGTCTGTCAAACAAGCGCTCTAACCAAAACTGAGCTAATCGCCCACCGGGACCGCGAAATAAAGCAGGCGCCCCGGATGATGTCAACGGAAAACCGCGCATCCCCGGGGCGCCCTGCGTCCCTTGTCCGGTCTCAGGTCAGGTAGTCCACCAGCCGCGCACCGTGGCCGTGCTGGCGCATCTTGGCCAGGGCCTGATTGCGGATCTGGCGCACCCGCTCGCGGGAGAGGTGGATGTCCTGGCCGATGGTCTCCAGGGAGGCCGTCTCCTCGGTGCCCAGGCCGTAGTAGCGGCGGACGATGTCCTTCTCCCGGGCCGAGAGCAGGCTCATGGCGTCGGTCAGCTCCTTCTCCAGCTCGCCGGCCTCGTAGCCCTGGTCCGGGGTCAGGTCGTCCTCGCCGGACAGGGTGTCGGCCAGCGTGGTCTCGTCGTCGTAGATGGGCTGGTCCAGGCTCATCAGCGGCCGGCTGGCGGCGCGGATCTGGCCCATCTTGCGCGGGTCCAGGCTCATGGCCTCGGCGATCTCGTCCTCGCGGACCCCCCGCCCGTGCTGCTGCTCCAGCTTCTGGGAGATGCGCTTCATCTTCTGGGCCTGCTGGGACCGGTTGATGGGCAGCCGCACCGTGTTGGTCTGCTCGGCGATGGCCTTCTGGATGGCCTGGCGGATCCACCACACGGCGTAGGAGATGAACCGGAAGTCCCGCCGCTCGTCGAAGCGCTTGGCGGCGGTGATCAGGCCGATGTTCCCCTCGGCGATCAGGTCCATGTAGCTGAGGCCCTGGTTCAGGAACTTCTTGGCCACGCTGACCACGAAGCGCAGGTTCGAGTTCACCAGCTTGTCCAGGGCCGGCTTGTCGCCCCCCCGGATGCGCCGCGCCAGCTCGAACTCCTCTTCCTTGGTCAGGAGGGGGTGCTTGCCGATGGTCTGCAGGTAGTGCTGCAGGCTCGGGTCCTCCCGACGATCGCTGCTGAGTTCCACTTCGTACACGCCGCATCCCTCCCGTGGTCAGCCCCCGCCGACCGGTGATCCTCGTTTATCTTGACAGGGCCGGTCCTGATTTTCCTGACCGTGTGTCCCTGTTTCGACGCCGCCGCGGGCCAGAAGTTCCCAAACAACCAGTGCTGAAGTGCAAGTGGTGTGAAGGCAGCAACTTCCAAGTGCGGCTTATTCTTGACCGGAATAGTAATCTTTTCTCCAGAGCCAGTCAAAGACTTTTTTTGTCTATTTTTCACTGCGGGAGAGATTGGGGGTGTGGAGTCCGGGGGCGGGGCTTCCCTCCACCCGGATCCTACACCCCCGGCCTCCCGAGGGCAACGGAATTATTTGTCGTCCACCACCTCGTAGTCCGCGTCCACGGTGTCGTCCCCGTCCTCGCGGGCCTCTCCCGCCGCGTCCGCATCCCGGTCCGGACCGCCGGCGGCGGCCTCCTTCTGCGAGGCCTTCTCGTAGGCCTTGCTGGCCAGTTGCTGGACCGACTGCATGAGGGCATCGCTGGCGGTGCGGATCATCGCCGCATCCTCGCTCGTGACGACCTGCTCGAGGGCCTTGATCTTCGTCTCCACGTCCTGCTTCAGGGCGTCGTCGAGATCGTCCCCCAGGTCGGCCATGCTCTTGCGGGCGGCGTGGATCCTGGCCTCGGCCTCGTTGCGCACGTCCACCAGCTCGCGCTTCTTGTGGTCCTCCTCGGCGTGGGACTCGGCGTCCCGCACCATACGGTCGATCTCGTCGTCCGACAGGCCGCTGGAGGCCTGGATCCGGATCGACTGCTCCTTGCCCGTGGCCTTGTCCACGGCGCTGACCGAGAGGATGCCGTTGGCGTCGATGTCGAAGGTCACCTCGATCTGCGGGATGCCCCGGGGCGCGGGCGGAATGCCCGTCAGCTGGAAGCGGCCGATGGTCTTGTTGTCCAGGGCCATCTCCCGCTCGCCCTGCAGCACGTGGATGTCCACCGTCGGCTGGTTGTCCGCCGCCGTGGAGAACACCTGGCTCTTGCGGGTGGGGATGGTGGTGTTGCGCTCGATCAGCCGCGTCATCACTCCGCCCAGGGTCTCGATGCCCAGGCTCAGGGGCGTGACGTCCAGCAGCACGATGTCGCCCACGTCGTCGCCCGCCAGCACGCCGCCCTGGATGGCCGCGCCCATGGCCACGACCTCGTCCGGGTTGACGGTGCGGTTGGGCTCCTTCTTGAAAAGCTCCTTGACCTTGGCCTGGACCGCCGGCATGCGCGTCGAGCCGCCCACCAGCAGCACCTCGTCGATGTCGGCGGGCGACATGCCCGCGTCCTTCATGGCCTGCAGGCAGGGCTGCACGGTACGCGCGATCAGGTCCGCCACCAGCGTCTCGAACTTGGCCCGGGTCAAAGTCGTCGTCAGGTGCTTGGGCCCGTTCTGGTCGGCGGTGATGAACGGCAGGTTGATCTCCGCCTGGGTGCTGGAGCTGAGCTCGCGCTTGGCGGTCTCGGCCGCCTCCTTCAGGCGCTGCAGGGCCATGGCGTCCTTGCTCAGGTCGATGCCCTCCTGCTTGAGGAAGGTGTCCACCAGGTGGTCGATGACCTTCTGGTCGAAGTCGTCGCCGCCCAGGTGGGTGTCGCCGTTGGTGGCCTTGACCTCGAAGACACCGTCGCCGATCTCCAGGATGGAGATGTCGAAGGTGCCGCCGCCCAGGTCGAACACCGCGACGACCTCCTCCTTCTTCCGCTCCAGGCCGTAGGCGAAGGCCGCGGCCGTGGGCTCGTTGATGATGCGCTTGACCTCCAGCCCGGCGATGCGGCCGGCGTCCTTGGTGGCCTGGCGCTGGCTGTCGTTGAAGTAGGCGGGCACGGTGATCACGGCCTCGGTGACCGTCTCGCCCAGGTGCTCTTCCGCCGTCTCCTTCAACGCCCGCAGCACCTGCGCCGAGATCTCCGGCGGGGTGAACTCGCCATGGCTGGTCTTGACCCGCACCTCGCCGTTCGTGCCCTTGGTCACCTTGTAGGGCACCTCGCTGATCTCGTTGCTGACCTCGTCGTAACGGCGGCCCATGAAGCGCTTGATGGAGTAGACCGTGTCGTGGGGGTTGGTCACGGCCTGGCGCTTGGCCAGCAGGCCCACGAGCCGGTCGCCGTTCTTGTTCCACGCGACCACCGACGGGGTGGTGCGGTTGCCTTCCTTGTTCTGGATGACCTTGGCCTCGCCGCCTTCCATGACGGCCACCACGCTGTTGGTCGTGCCCAGGTCGATGCCGATGATCTTGCCCATGGTTCGCTCCTGTTCGTG
>JBHEPC010000037.1:0-2651 GCA_046260475.1 Candidatus Krumholzibacteriia bacterium
AGGGCGGCCCCCACCTCGGCCATGATCGCGTCCACGTCCACCTCGTAGGTCCGGTCGCCGTGGGAGACGTCCAGGCGGTTGTCCCGGCCCAGGTGGACGTCCAGCTGCAGGTCCCGCAGAATCGCCAGCGCCTCCTGCAGCCCGTCCCCCACCAGCAGGCCCACCTGCTCCAGGTCCACGACCTGCACGGTGGAGGCGTCGCCGTCCCGGGTGACGATGGTCAGCTCCGAGTCCTCCAGATCGACGGACAGGGTCTCGCCCCCGTCCCGGACGACGATGACCTTGCGGGCGTCGTCCCCGCCGCCGGCAGCCGGTTCGGCGGTCAGGGCCACGGCGGGCAGGCAGAGCAGGATGAGGGCGGCGGCGGCGGCGAGGCAAGGTTGCTGGGCATTCATGGCGGCCTCCTGCGGGCGGTGGTAGCGAAGGGAGGACCCTGCCCGGGGCAGGATCCTCCCTATGCTACGCAGCGGGGCCGCCGTGGTTGCGGCGCCTATTGAAGATCGGGCAGCCCCGGCCGGGCCCACCAGTCCGGATCCAGCTGGAAGGCCACGGTCCCGGCCTCCGGGCCGCGGGGCCGGGCCAACGCCCCGGGACCGACCCGCTCGTTCAGCGACGGGCAGTCCGCCCGCAGCAGCTCGCGGCCGGCCATGTCCAGCACCCGCACCGTCAGGGCGTCGTCCGCGCCCACGTCCACCCGCCAGCCCAGGGCGGCGTTGCCGACCCAGCCGGTTGTGGCCGGCGCCGCCGGACCCACCGTGAACGGGGCCGAGCGCAGGGGCGCCGACCGGCCCGCCACCAGCAGCTCGATCACCACCGGCAGCGGCTCCTGCAGCACGTCCGGCGCCAGGCGCACGGTCGCCGCCGCCAGCCCCAGGGGGCGGGGGTCGCTCATGGACCGCACCAGGTCGGCGGCCCGGCCCAGGCGCGCGGCGACCTCCCGGTCCCCGCCCGTCCGGCGCACGTGCACCTCCAGCAGGGCCACGGTGCGGTCCCGCAGGTCCAGCCACTGCGCCGTCCAGTCCCGCCCCTCGGCGGCCCGCGCCCGCACCTGCGCCTGCAGGTCCAGGCACTGCTGCCACTCGCCGTCGAAGCGCCCCCGCCGCTCCTGCTCCCGGGCCCGGGCCCGGTCGGCCTGGCGCTCGGCCCAGCGGGCGAGGAACGGATGTTCCTGGGTCAGGGATTCGATGCGCCACGCGGTGGAGGTTGTGGTCTCGGCCAGGGCCGCCCCGAAGCGCCCAGCCATCGTCGAGTCCCGGCCGGCGTACAGGTGGCGGGGCAGGCCGGTGGAATCGGCGCCGGCGGCCAGGGCCAGCCGCGCCGCCTCGAACCGGATGCGCTCGAGGTAGTCGCCGTAGCGGGCGGGGTCGAAGGCCACCGCCGGGTTGCGGGCCAGGGCCGCCAGGGCCTCGCCGCCCGCCGCCTGGCGGGCCAGGGTGCCCGCCTGCTCGAGCGCGGCGTAAAGTTCGACCGTGCCCACCAGGACCGGCGGCACGGCGCCGGCGTCGAAGCGCCGGACCTGCCGGCGCAGGTCGACCAGGACGTCCCGGACCTCCGGCGCGGGCCACACCCCGTCGCCGAAGGCTTCGGCGAAGGGCAGCTCCCGGGCGGCGGCGGAGCGTTCGGCCCGCTTCAGACGCACCAGGGCGAAGGCGCTGTTGCGGTAGGCGCGGGTGGCGTCGCTGGCCGCGGGCGAGACCTTCTCGGCCGCGGCGAAGAGGTTCTCCTCCCAGGCGGCAGACCAGGCCTGGGCGGCAAAGGCCCCCAACAGGCCACTCATGCCGGCGACCTGCTGGCGGGCGATACGCAGCCGGGGCCAGGCCTCAGCCGCCCCGACCTCGCGGCTGGCCGCCTCCAGAGCCCCGCGGGCCGCGGCCTGCAGGGAGTCGCGACGGGCGGCGACCCGGTCGTCTCTCAGCGTGCCCAGATCGCGCCAGTCCACGCCCCCGGCCAGGGAGAACCAGGCCAGTTCGAGGCGCCGCAGCTCCTGTTCCAGGATCCGGCCCTGGCCGGCCAGGGCGCGCAGCCGTTCGGCCTCCCGGTCCGGACGGCCGCCCTGCTGGATGCCGTCGGCGGCGAGGGTCGCGAACAGATCCACCTGCTGCAGCAGGGGCCCGGCGGCCTCGCCCTGGAAGGCCAACTGCACCTTGCGGCGGTCCTGGTCCCGCTGCGGGACCACGCCGGCGCGGGCGACGGCCGCCAACTGGCGCCGGTAGACATCGCCCACGTCCACCGCCCGCAGCAGGGTGGTCACGCCGTGGTCGGCCGCCGGTTCGGCCGGCCGGAACCAGCCGAAGCGATCGCCCACGTAGGCGGTGATCGCCGGCATCTTCCACCAGCAGGCCAAGGCCAGCAGCAGGCCGCACAGGGCCAGGGACACGACGCGGGCCGACCGCGGCCGGGCGCGCCCCGCCGAACCCACGGCCCGGCCGGCCCGGGCCAGGCGGGCCCGGGCGGCGGCTCGGGCGGCGGCGCCCGGAAGCGGCGGCCGGTCCGCCGGGGCGGCGGGCCAGGCCGAAGATGCCAGGCCGCCACGGCGGGCCGGGTGCACCGGAGATGGCGCCGGCGCGGCAGCGAGAGGCGCGGGCGCCGAAGACGGCGCCGGGCCGCCGGCAGTCCGGGCCGGCGGGCGCGGGTTCGGTGCGGCCGCGGAC
>JBHEPC010000003.1:0-2514 GCA_046260475.1 Candidatus Krumholzibacteriia bacterium
GTCGCTGGTCGCCAGCAGGCGGCCCTTGAAGAAGCGCAGGGCGAGGCCGGCGCGGGCGCTGCGCACCAGTTCCTCCTCCTCGTCCAGCAGGGTGATCCTGGGGGCGACGACGTTCTGGATCGCGCCGCCGATGCTCAGCATGCGGTGGGGGCGGTAGTAGACGCCGACGTCCATGCCGGTGCCGCTGCCGCGCGCGCCGCCGATGTCCTGGCTCACCGACTTGAGGGTCGCCCCGTAGGTGAAGCGGCCCAGGCTGCCGGCCCAGCCCAGGGCGACGACGCTTTCCTTCTCGCCGAAGGTCTCGTCGAGATCCTCGTCCCAGGTGGCGCGTTCGTATTCCCCGCTGGCGGTGAAGGTGCCCGTCAGCGCGAAGGTGCCCCAGCGCTCGGTGGGCATGCCCAGGGCGAGGTAGCTGTAGCGGGTGTCGTTGTACATGGTCGCGCCCATGCCCGTCACTTCCATGGTGCGCAGCTGGGCCAGGCCCGCGGGGTTCCAGTAGGCCATGGCCGCGTCGTCGGCGATGCCGACCGCCGCGTTGCCCAGGGCCAGGCTGCGGGCGCTCGCGCCGAAGCGCAGGAACCCGCCCGCGATGCCGCCGTCGTCGGCCGCCGCAGCCGGCGCCGCCGACAGCGTCGCCGCCAGGGCGACCGCGAGGCCGCCGATCCGCAGGGCGTCGATCCGATCCATCGGTTTCATGGTGCCAGCCTTCATCACTTCACCACCGCGATCTTGCGGCGGAGGTCCATGCCGTTGCCGTGGACGCGGCAGATGTAGCCGCCGTTGGCCACGACCCGGCGGTCGCCGTTGGTTCCGTCCCAGGGATGGGTGACGAGCTCGCCGGCGGTGACGGCCAGCTGCTCGCTGTGCACGACGTCGCCGTAGAGGTCGTAGACGGTCAGGGTCACCGTGCCGTCGCGCGGGGGCCGGAACATGATCATCGTCGCGCCCTCCCGCGGATTGAAGGGGTTGGGGCGGTTGGTGATCTCGCGGTCGGTGTCCATGGCCTTGGCCGTGTAGAGGGTGACCGTCTGCACGTCCTCGACCACGCCGCTGACCTCCTCGGCGAAGAAGCGGAGCGTGTGCAGGCCGGGCTCGGCGAAGGCCGGGCCCAGGTCGGCCAGGGAGAAGGTGCCGCCGTAGACGGCGACCGGCCGCGGCGGGTCAGCGACGTCGACGTCGACGAAGACGCTCTGGATGCCGCCCAGGTCCTCGGTGGTGGCGGCCAGCGTGATGCGGGTCTCCGGCGTCACGTACCAGCCGTCGCGGAACGGCGAGGCGGCCGGGTCCAGGTCCAGGGCCGTCACCGGGGGGCCCACCACGTCCAGCAACAGCACGTCCGACAGCAGCGCACCGGCCACCGCCTGCACCCGCACGTCGTGGGTGCCGTAGGGGGTGATCGCCAGCTCCACCGCGGCGCGGCCGTCGACGTCCGCCGCCAGGGTGAACGAGGTCAGGCGGCTACTGCCCAGGCGGCCGTCGCCCCCGACGATGTCCACGGTCAGGGCGGTCTTCTGGACGGGGTTGCCCACGGCGTCGGTGGCGCGCACGTGCAGGCGCGCGGTCTGGCCCGGGCGCAGCGGCCGGTCGAGCACGTGGCCGGGGATGTCCTCGGCCCAGATCTCGAGCCTGGCTGCGGGCGCCGGCAGCACGGTGACCACGCCGCTGAAGGCCTGCTCGCCCGACGCATCGCTGACCTGCAGGAAGATGGTCTCGGCGCGGTCGTAGGTCTGGGCAAGGAAGGTGCGGATCCCGCCCGCGGTCGTGCCGACCGAGTCGGCCAGGATGCCCGCCGGGGTCAGCGACCAGTCGGGGCGCGGCGAGTTGCCGCTGAAGGCCCGCAGGGAGAAGTTGCGGTCGTCGCTGGTGACCAGCTGACCGGTGACGATGTCCACCCGCCTGACGTCCATGGCGAACGGCTGACCCGCGATCACCGTGTCGGGCACGACGATGGCGTAGCGCACGCCCTCGGGCACGACGGTCAGCACGTCGCTGAAGGACTCGCGGCCCCGGTCGTCGCGGACGCGGATGACGATCTGCTCGCTGGTCGCGTAGTGCTGGCCGGCGATCACGGCCTCGCCGCCGACCAGGGTCCCCTTGCCGATGCCCAGGGTGTCGTGGGCGGTGCTGCGGTTGGGCAGCAGGGCGTCCAGGGAGAACGTGCCGACGGCGTTGATCCGCTCCTCGTTCTCGGGATTGACCAGGCGCACCGTCAGGCTGAAGGTGGCGGGCGGGCCGGCGGTGACCGTGGCCGGATCCGGCAGGATGACCCGGTACTCGGCCTCGTTCACCGGCACGTCCACGCGCCCGGAGCTGACCGTCGGGTGCAGCGGGTCGGTGGCGAAGACCGCCACCAGGCCCGGGTTGCCCAGCACGATCTGCAGGTCGCGCGCGCCGTTGACGAAGGGCGCGTTGGCGTCTGCGGCGTTGACCAGGTCGAGCTGGCCGCCGGAGCTGCTCAGGGTGATCGCCCCGCCGGAGATGGCCTGGACCAGGTTCCAGTACTGGTCGACCGCC
>JBHEPC010000050.1:0-4380 GCA_046260475.1 Candidatus Krumholzibacteriia bacterium
GACCTGCGCGGCATCATGGTCGGCGGCATCGGCGTCGGCGGCGATGACCTGCGCGGCCTCATGGTCGGCGGCATCGGCGTCGGCGGCGACGACCTGCGCGGCATCATGGTCGGCGGCATCGGCGTCGGCGGCGATGACCTGCGCGGCCTCATGGTCGGCGGCATCGGCGTCGGCGGCGATGACCTGCGCGGTATCATGGTCGGCGGTCTCGGCGTCGGCGGGGACGAGCTGCGCGGCATCGGCCTGAGCGCCGGCTACCTGAAGGTGGACCGGCTGGCCGGCTTCGGCACCGGCGCCCACACCCGCACCCGCACCACCAGCGGCGTGACCGTCGGCGTTTTCAACAGCACCGACGAGCTGCGGGGCGTGCAGATCGGGCTGCTGAACCGGGCGGGCAACAACCCCCGCGGGCTGCGGTGGCTGCCGGGGCTCAATGCCCACTTCTAGCGCGGGGGACTTCCCCTTGACCGGGCTGGGCCCAGCGATCACGTTGTTTCAGGATCGCCGGACCGTCCCCACCCCCGCGGAGGCCCAGGCATGCCCCGACGCCGCACCCGCCGCATCCTCATCCTCGCCGCCGCCCTGGCCGTGGCGGCCGCCGGGGCCCTGGTCATCGGCTGGCCCCACCTGATCAACGCCATGCTGCCGGCCGGCAGCCGCCCCGTCGCCATGACCTTCCCGGTCCAGACGGTGGACGATGCCGGCTTCGCCCGCGTGGCCGCGGGAGTGGCCGCCGACCTGCCGGACCGCGAGCTGGCCCACGTGGCCAGGTTCGGGGACGCGGGCATCCGCGCCTATGCGGGCCCGCGCACCTGCCTGCGCTGCCACCGCACGGTCCGCTGGACCCTGCCCGACGGCACCACGGGCGAGGCTGACCTCATGGACAATCTCCTGGGCTCGGCCCACTACCGTTTCTACACCAAGGCGCACCCGAACGTGTGGGGCTTCGACGGCCGGTCCGCCGACGGCTTCCCCATGGGCAAGATCAACCGCCCCTGCCCCAAGCCCGGCAGCTTCGCCATGACGGCCTGGGCCGAGCTGGTGGTCACCCAGCGCGGCGACACCCTGAGCGAGGGCTGCGGCCAGTGCCACATCGGCGGCCAGGCCCAGGCGCCCCTGGGCGGGATGATGCCCCTGTACCGCACCCTGGCGGTGGAGAAGGACGCCATCGACTGCCTGATCTGCCACGCGGCGGCCTACGACATGGACCGCAAGCAGGTCGAGCGCGACGCGAACGGTCGCCTGCGCTGGGGCCAGGACCGCAGCCTGCGCGCGGCCCTGTCGGTGGGCCGGCCCCAGGCGGCCGCGTGCCTGCGCTGCCACCAGCACAACCTCGGCGGGGACATCTACGTCGAGGAGGGCGCCGAGGAGTTCATGCCCGGCCTCGTCGCCACGGGCGCCGACCGGCCCCGGGTGCTGCACCCGGGCGCCAAGCGCGGCACGCCGTTCTCGCCCGCCTGGGACGTCCACGCCGCCGCCGGCCTCTCGTGCCTGGACTGCCACCAGACCCGCGGCCACCTCATCGCCAAGGGCACCCACACCACCACGATGATGGCCAACGACCTGCCCGACGTGGAGGTCTCCTGCCTGGGCTGCCACGAGGCGCCGGTGCACGGGGCCGTCGACCGGGGCGCCGACCTGGACGCCCACCTGGAGCGGCTGGCCTGCGTCACCTGCCACATCCCGTCCCTGCACCCGGACAACGCCACCCGGCGGGACTTCTTCGTCACGGAGTTCGAGGACCCGCCCGGCATCCACGTGTACCACGACCAGAGCAAGCTCAGCGGACCCGGCGAAGGCCTGGCCTACGTCTGGTGGAACGGCGACGCCACCTTCCTGGGCAACCCGATCGGCGACAATCCCAACGGCGCGGGCCTCTACCGCTTCTACACGGCGGACCACCGCTGGCCCGAGTTCGCCGACTTCGACTACGCCGGCTGGTACGAGCGGGTCATGCGCCCCCTGGCGGCGCGACGGCCCAGCAGGCTGTACGCGATGAAGCGTTTCAACGGCCGCCAGCACGTCGACCTGGGCAACATCGGGCCCTTCGGCGGGATGTTCGTGCCCTACAACCTGCCCCTCTATTACCGCGACGGCGACCCGGACCTGGCCGCGCGCGAGGAGCTGAAGAAGCCGATGATGGGCATGATGTACGGCTGGCTGTTCAAGTTCTACATGCTGGATCGCTTCATGGCCTTCATGACCATCGACGGCTGGGACACGGGCGCCTACAAGGAAGCCCTTTCCGGCCGCGGCATCGACCCGCGCTGGCTGCCCAACGACGCGATGCTGGAGGTCAGCCACGCCATCCGCCGCGAGGGCGCCCTGAGCTGCGACCGCTGCCACGGGCCGGACGGGGTGCTGGATTGATCTGCGCTGGGCTACCGGCCCGACGAGATAGCCGCGCTGGCCGCGTCCCGCTAGCCGGACCCGTCCGCGGCGGACCGCCGCGCGGCCAGGGCCGCCGCCACGGCGCGGGCCGCGGGCAGGCGGAACGAGGCGGGCGGGGCGAAGGTCCAGAACTCGCCCAGCTCCCGCGAGCCGGTGGTCCGCTCGTAGACCAGGGCCTGGCAGAGCAGGTCCAGGCGGTCGGCGTCCCGCACCAGCTGAGCCTCCACGGTCGCCAGGGCTTCGAACTCCTCCCAGGCCGCGCGCCACCCGGCGAAGAACGCCAGGCCCTCTCCCACCTCGTCCAGCGCCGCCGCTTCGGCGGCGGCCTTGGCTCCGGGCGGCAGCAGCCGCGACGCGCCCAGGGACAGGTCGCCGGTGACGCTCTCGGGCAGGTCGTGCAGGACCGCCATCGTCAGGACCCGGGCCCGGTCCAGCGGGCCTTCGTGCAGCTCGCACAGCAGCAGCGCGGCCATGGCCACGCCGTGGCTGTGGTCGGCCACGCTCTCGGCCCCGGGCACACCCCGCTGCACCCAGCCGGTGCGGGGCGTGGACTTCAGGCGGCCCGCCTGCAGCAGCAGGTCGCACAGGCGCTCGGCATGGGACGGGTCCACGGCGGCTCCTCAGGGACGGCGGAAGAGTTCAGGATCCTGCAGCTTGAGCACGTCGCCCATGTTGCCCGACACCTTGATCCTGCCGGTCATGAAGGCGGTCATGGGGTTGACGCTGCCGTCGACGATGCCCAGCCAGGTGTCGTCGCCGGCCTTGACCCGGCTCGTGGCGGCGGGGTCGTCGCCCTCGGCCACGGTGCAGACCCCGTCGGCGATGCGCACGGTGAAATCCCCGCCCCGCGGCCCGGCGATGGTGAACTGGATGTGGGCGGACCAGTCGCCGGCGGCGACGGGATCGAAGCGCTCGGCCATGGCGAAGAAGAGGCTGCGGCAGTCCACGGACGGCTCCAGCGGCGGGCGCCGGTCGGGGTGACGGGCTGGCGACGGTACCGGGGGCAATCTAGCATCCGCGGCCGCGGAAGGCCACGCCCGAGGCGGTCCCGGCGCGGCGTTCCGCCGGACGACGGACGGGGCGGCCGCAGGGCCGCCCCGTCCGTTGGCGAACGTGTCGCGCGCTGCTAGAAGTACATGCCCGCCCGCACCTCGAACCACTTGGCGTCGCCGGTGGCCTTGTAGCGCAGGTCCAGGGCCAGCTTCGAGAAGCCGAAGCCGAGGTTGGGCACGAGGCTCCACTCCTCGAGCTCGCTGAAGTAGCCGAACTCCAGGCCCAGGTTCATGGGCATCAGGGCGACCCGGGCGCCACCGGTGACGTTCCAGACGTCGACGGTGTCGTCGGCCCCGAGCCAGCCGCCCAGGCCTTCGCCGACCAGGAACTCGTCCGAGGTGCTGAACCGGGTCCAGCCCGCGTCGCCGGTCAGGGTGACCAGCGGCGCCACCGGGTGCTTGACCATGGCGTGCAGCCCGTAGCCCAGGTCCACGGCGTCGCCGAAATCCCCCGTGGGCAGGGCCAGGCCCGCCCCCAGGCCGAAGCTGCCGGCCCGGGCGGGCAGGCTGCCGCCGGTGGCCAGGACGGCCGCGGCCATGGCCAGAATCCATCCTCTACGCATGATATCCAGACTCCTTTCCGCGCGGGGCGCGTCGGTCCTCGTCGCGGCGGGAAATGCCGCATTTCGCGGTCCGGCCGCCGTTGCCGCCTGCCGGCGGCCGCGGCGGGGCCGCGGTCGGGACGGTTCTTGCAAGGGCCGGGCCGCGGGATGAAGCCGGCCGTCGGCCGTCCTGGTCGGCAACCGCGCGCTGCTGGCCCGCAGCGGCATCCGCCCCGACGGCGCCTGCTGGCGCGACCGCTTTCCCTGCATGGTAGACGAAGGCCAGGGCTACTGCACCCGGCCGCAGCACCCGCGACCCGCCGCTGCCGCCGGTGCTGACCACCGGCCGCTGGTACTGCATCGAGATGCTCCTGGACGGCGGCACGCCGTCGGCC
>JBHEPC010000051.1:0-4503 GCA_046260475.1 Candidatus Krumholzibacteriia bacterium
GACGGCGAGGCGCAGGTGGTCCAGGCGTTCCTCGGCCTCGCGCAGCAGGCGGCCGGCGCCGGCGACGGCGCGGTGCAGGTCGGCGGCCTCGCGCCCGAAGGCGACCGTGGCGCCGATGTCCTCGGCCGGCAGCACGCCGCCCCCGAGCAGGCGCGTGGTGAATTCCACCGGGCCGGCCAGCACCGTCTCGGAGCCCCGCAACCGCTGGTTGAGGGTCACGCTGTAGGTGCCGGGCGCGGCCAGGGGGCCGACCGGATCGCTGTCCCAGGGGGACCGCTCGCCGGCGCTGCGCACCTGCACCGGATCGGTGGGCGGGTAGCGCAGGTCCCAGGCCACCCGGTGGAAGCCCTTGCCCTTGGGCCCGTCCAGCTGCCGGACCACGCGGCCGGCCGCGTCGCGCACGGTCAGCACCACGGCCGGGTCGAACTCCCGGTCCTCGGCGCGCAGCTCGTCCCAGGACGGGTAGGGGGTGTCCTCGCCGGCCTCGGCCAGCTTCTGCTCCTTCTCGCGCCGTTGGTCCTCGAGCGTCTGCAGGCCTTCCTCGAGGTGGTAGGTGACCACGGCGCCGAAGGGCGGGTTCTCGGCGGTCCAGAAGTCGTCGCCCTGGTGGCCGACGCCCGCCGGGGACCAGGGCACGTAGATCAGGGCCTCGCGCACCGGGAAGACGGTCGCGGGGGCGTCCAGGACGGCCGGCTCCAGACGGCGCAGCGGGGTGTAGTCGTCCAGGACGTAAAAGCCGCGGCCGAAGGTGGCCACCACCAGGTCATTCTCCCGCCGCTGGATCTCCAGGTCGCGGCAGGCGATGGTGGGGATGCCCGCCTTCAGCTGCGTCCAGCGGGCGCCGCCGTCGCGGGTGAAGAAGACGCCGAACTCGGTGCCGGCGAACAGCAGCTGCGGGTCGACGTGGTCCTGGACCAGGGAGTAGACCGGGCCGTCGACCGGCAGGTCGCCGGCGATGCTCTTCCAGCTCTTGCCGTAGTCCGTGCTCTTGAGCACGTAGGGCCGGAAGTCGTCGCGCTTGTGGTTGTCGAAGGCCGCGTACACGGTGCCGGCCTCGAACCGGTCCGGCTCCACGTCGGCGACGTAGCTCTGCTCGGGCACGCCCTTGAAGTTCTCCAGGCGGGTCCAGGCGCCGCCGGCGTCCCGGGTGACGTGGATCAGGCCGTCGTCGGTGCCCGCGTAGAGCAGGTGCTCGGTGACCGGCGACTCCGCGAGGGCGACGATGCTGCCCCAGAACGAAGTCGAATTGTTCTTGGCCACCGCGTCCACGCTCCACACGCGGCCCATGACCTTCAGGGTGTTGCGGTCAAGGCCCCGGCTCAGGTCGCCCGAGACGCGGGACCAGTCCTGGCCGCGGTTGTCGCTGCGGAACACCTTCTGGCTCGCGTAATACAGCCGCCGGTGGTCGTGGGGGCTGATGATCACGGGCGAGTCCCAGTTCCACTTCAGGACCTCGCCGGCCTCGGGCTGGGGTTGGATGTCCACCGTCTCGCCGGTGCGGCGGTCCCAGCGCACCAGGTTGCCGTACTGCCACTGGCAGTAGACGATGTCCGGGTTCGTGGGGTCGCAGGCGGGCTCGAAGCCGTCGCCGCCCAGGGTGAAGTACCAGTCGCGGTTGCCCGCGCCGTAGCTGAAGCGCGTGCGCGAGGGGCCGCCGATGGTGTTGTTGTCCTGGGTGCCGCCGTAGACGTTGTAGAACGGCTCGTCGTAGTCCACGGCCACGCGGTAGAACTGCGTCACCGGCAGGTTGGTGAAGAAGCGCCAGGTCCGGCCGCGGTCGAAGCTCTCGTAGATGCCGCCGTCGCAGCCGGCCAGCAGGTGCTCCGTGCGCGCGGGGTCGATCCACAGGGCGTGGTCGTCCACGTGCTTGCGCTTGACGCTCAGCCGCTCCCACGTCTTGCCGCCGTCGGCGGTGGTGCGCAGGAAGGTGTCCATGGAGTAGAGGCGGTCCGGATCGACCGGATCGGGGATGATCTCGTTGTAGTACTGGGGGCTGCCGGCCACGTAGTCGCTGCGCTTTTCCCAGCTGATGCCGCCGTTGGTGGAGCGGAAGAAGCCGCCCTTGTCCTGGGCGGCCTCGACGATCGCGTAGACCGTGTCCGGCGCCTTGGGCGCCACGGCCAGGCCGATGCGCCCGATGTCCACCTTGGGCAGGCCGCTGGTCAGCGCGGTCCAGGTGCGCCCGCCGTCGGTGGTCTTGTGGATGCCCGAACCCGGGCCGCCGTTGATCAGGGTCCAGACGTGGCGCCGCCGCTGGTAGCTGGCCGCGTACAGCACGTCCGGGTCGCGGGGGTCGGGCACCAGGTCCACGACGCCGGTGTTCTCGTCGATCTCCAGGACCAGTTCCCAGTTCTCGCCGCCGTCGACCGTCTTGTAGACGCCGCGCTCGCCGCCCGGGCCCCACAGGGGCCCCATGGCCGCCACCCAGACGATGTCCGGGTCGGCGGGGTGGATGACGATGCGCCCGATGTGCCGCGAACTCTTCAGGCCCATGTTCCGCCAGCTCTTGCCGCCGTCCAGGGAGCGGTAGACGCCGTCGCCCCAGCTGACCGAGCGCTGGCTGTTGTTCTCGCCCGTGCCGACCCAGACGACGTCCGGGGCCGAGGGCGCCAGGGCCAGGCAGCCGATGGAGTAGCTGCCCTCGCCGTCGAAGATGGGCGCGAAGGTGACGCCGTTGTTGGTCGTCTCCCAGACGCCGCCCGAGCTGACGGCCGCGTACCAGTGGAAGGGGTCGCGGGGATCGATGGCCAGGTCGCCCACGCGGCCCGAGGCGATGGCCGGGCCGAGGGCGCGCCAGGACAGGCCCGCGAAGTCGCCCGCCTCCCAGGGGGCGTCATCCGCGGCGGTCGCGGGGGTGGGGGCGAGCCCGACGGACAGGGTCAGCAGGAGCAGGCCGGCCGCAGCCGGCAGGAAGCGGGGGAGCGTGGTGCGCATCGAATCTGCCTCTTTCGCTGGGGGTCCGGTGGGCTCCGGCGGGGGCGCGCAGCCCGGTGACGGGGGTTCACTGGGCAGTTATAGCAGACCAGGACAGGGGAGCCAAGCCCGGTCCGGCGGCGCGGCCGGTCAGCCGATGTCCAGGCCCGCGGGCACAGGCTCCAGGGGCAGCAGGATGCGGAAGGTGGTGCCGCGACCGGGCTCGCTGGCGACCTCGATGCGGCCGCCGTGCTCCTGGACGATGCCGTGGCTGATGGACAGGCCCAGGCCGGTGCCGTGCCCCACGTCCTTCGTGGTGAAGAACGGGTCGAAGATGCGGTCACGGACCGCGGCCGCCATGCCGCAGCCGTCGTCGGCGATGGTCACGACCGCGTGGCCGTCGGCCAGCCCGGTGGCGACGCGGACGGTGCCGCCGGACTCGGGGATGGCCTGGGCCGCGTTGACCAGCATGTTGACGACGACCTGGCTGAGGCGGCCCGCGTGCCCGGGCACCGGCGGCAGCTCGCCGTATTCCCGCTCGACCGTGCAGCGGTACTTCAGCTCGTTCCAGGTCATGCGGACCATGCTCTCGACCACCTCGTTGAGGTCGAGGTCGGCCTTGCTGGAGCGGTCCTCGCGGGCGAAGCTCTTGAGATCCTTGACGATGTCGGCCACGCGGGCGACGCCTTCGACGGACTCGCCGAGCAGGCCGTCCAGGTCGTCGAGGATGAAGGCCAGGTCCTCCTCGGTGCGCAGCGCGTCGATGCGCGCGGCGAGGGCGGCGTCGCCGGGACGGTCCGCCAGCTCGGCGTACATCCCCAGCAGGTCGCGCATCACCCGCACGTAGTCGCGGACCGTACCCAGGTTGCTGGTGACGTAGCCGACGGGGTTGTTGATCTCGTGGGCGACGCCGGCGGCCAGCTGACCGATGCTGGCCAGCTTCTCCGAACGCACGATCTGGTCCCGGTGCTGCTTGAGCTGCCGGTTCGCCTCGCCCAGCCGCGCGGACGATTCGCGCAGCTCGGCCTCCACCGCCTTCAGTTCGGTGATGTCCAGCAGGCTGACCAGGGCCAGGTCTCCCTCGCCGCTGTCCATCCGGGTCACGGTGCGGATGCAGGTGCGGGTCTCGCCGGCGCGGTTGACGATCTCGACGGTGCAACGGCTGCCGGTGGCCGAGGGCGCGGCCACCTGCGCGTGCAGGTCGGCGCCCAGGCTATCGCAAGCGACGGCGCCCACGAGGTTGTCAATGGCACGCCCGGTGATCGTTGCCACCGCCGGGTTGGCGTCCATGATCTGATGGGCCTTGAGGTCCACCACCAGCAGCCCGGCGTGGGCGGCGGCGAAGAGGGCCCGGGAGAAGCCCTCGCTCTGGCGCAGGTGGGCCTCCATGCGCCGGGCCCGGGCCAGCTCCATCTGCAGGGCATGCTGGGCCGCGGCGTCGTCGTCGACGCGCTCGCGCAGGCGGGCCGAGACCCTCCGCTCGACGCGCCGGGCACGCCCGAGGGCCAGGGTCGTGGCGCCGAACACGAAGGCGGCGCAGGCCGCCAATTCGATGATGAGGTGGTTCACGGCCTGGGCGGACCTTTCGTG
>JBHEPC010000092.1:0-8295 GCA_046260475.1 Candidatus Krumholzibacteriia bacterium
CATCGTGGGCTACACCCTGGCCCAGGGGTTCCGCCAGCTCTTCGGCCTGGTGGGTATGCGCATCTTCCTGGGCGTCTTCCTGCTGGTGGCGGTGATCGCCGTGCTGCGGCCCTGGCTGGGCTGGCTGCCCGCGTTCGCCGCGGGCGCAGGGCGCCTGCTGGGGGGGGTGGGCCGCGTCCTGTGGGCGGTGGTCAGGGGACCGCTGGCGGCGGCCGGCCGGGCCCTGGCGGCGCTGGGCCGTCTGCCCGGCGTCCTGGCCGAGCGGCGCACCGAACGCCGGCAGGCGGCGCAGGAGCGCGCCGCGCAGGAGCGCGCGGCGCGGGCGGAACACGCTGCCGCGCCCGCGGACGGCCGGCCGGAGACTGCCGCGGACGCCGCCGCCCGCCGTGCCCGCGTCGTGCACGAGGCACCCGAATCATCCGCAGCGGACGGCGGCGCGCCGCCGGCCGCGCCGCCCGTGCCCGACCCGGTGGACGTCCATGCGCTGCCCGGGGCGGCGGGGCTCTATGCCGGCGACGAGGACCCGGACGCCGAACCGTCGGCGGTCGCACCGCGCCGCAAACCCCGGCGCCGCGCCACCGGGCCGGTGGTGCTGCCGGGGCTGGAGCTGCTGACCCCGGCCGGGCCGGACGGCCAGCCGGTCACCCCCGGCGAACTGGACGCGGCGGCCGACCTGCTGGAGGACACCCTGCGTTCGTTCGGGGTCGAGGGCGAGGTCAAGGACGTGCGCCCGGGCCCGGTGGTCACCACCTTCGAGTACCAGCCGGGACCCGGCATCCGCGTCAGCCAGATCGTGCAGCGCTCGGACGACCTGGCCCTGGCCATGCGCGCCCGCTCGATCCGCATGGAAGCGCCGATTCCCGGCAAGGCCGCCGTCGGCATCGAGATCCCCAACCCGAAGGCCCGCATGGTGCGGCTGCGCGAGGTGCTGGAGCTGGCGGGCCCGGCGCTGCGGCCGCCCCTGTCGGTGGTCCTGGGCAAGGACGTGGTGGGCCGCCCGGTGACGGTGGACCTGGCCACGCTGCCCCACCTGCTGGTGGCCGGCTCCACCGGCAGCGGCAAGTCCGTCTGCCTGAACGCCGTCATCTGCAACCTGCTGCTGGCGAACGACCCGTCGCGGCTGCGGCTGGTGCTGATCGATCCGAAGATGCTGGAGATGAGCGTCTACAACGGCATCCCGCACCTGCTGCTGCCGGTGGTCACCGACCCGCGGGAGGCGCTCAAGGCCCTGCAGTGGATGGTCGCCCAGATGGAGCTGCGCTACCGCCAGCTGGCCAAGTGGACGGTGCGCAACATCCAGCAGTACAACGAGAAGATCGCCCGGGGCGAGGTCCTGGACGAGCAGGGGCAGAAGGTCGAGGACCCCATGCCCTACTACCTGACGATCGTCGACGAGCTGGCCGACCTGATGCTGCAGCTGGGCAACGATTTCGAGGGGCCCATCACCCGGCTGGCCCAGAAGGCGCGGGCCGTCGGCATCCACCTGATCCTGGCCACGCAGCGGCCGAGCGTGGATGTGATCACCGGCGTGATCAAGGCGAACATCCCCTGCCGCATCGCCTTCCGGGTGATCCAGAAGAACGACTCGCGCACCATCCTGGACATGAACGGCGCCGAGGCCCTGCTTGGCCACGGCGACATGCTCTACCTGCAGCCGGGCCGCGCCCTGCCGGTGCGGGTGCACGGCTCGTTCATCGACGTGGACGAGTGCGAGGCCATCGCCGCCCACTGGCGCCGCTTCGAGGGCACCACCGACGAGATCTCCCTGAACGAGGGCACCGGTCCCGGCGAGGGCGGGCACAGCGGCGAGGACGACCTCTTCGACGAGGCGGTGCGGGTGGTGGTGCTGCACCAGAGCGGCTCGACCTCGCTGCTGCAGCGGCGGCTGCGCATCGGCTACACCCGCGCCGGCCGCCTGATGGACATGATGGAGGAGGCGGGCATCGTCGGTCCCTTCACCGGGAGCAAGGCCCGTGAGGTCCTGGTCAAGCCCGAGGACCTGGACGCACTGGAGGGCGAGTCGTGAGACCGAAGGTGTGGTGCGCCACCTTGGGCTGCGACAAGAACCTCGTGGACAGCGAGGCCCTGCTGGGCCGCTTCGCCCTGCGGGGCGTGCAGCCGGTCGGCGACCCCGAGGAAGCCGACATCTGGGTGCTGAACACCTGCGGCTTCATCGACGCCGCCCGCGCGGACAGCGCCGACACCGTCGGCCAGCTCGCGGCGGCCAAGCAGGGACGCACCCTGGTGGTGTGCGGCTGCTGGTCCCAGGAGCACGGCGACAGCATCCAGGCCCGCTGGCCGCAGGTGGACGTGGTGGCCGGCGTGGGCCAGTTCGACCGGGTCGTTGCCGCCTGCGTGGGAGAGGAGGCGGCGGCGGCGGCTCCGGCCCCGGGACCGGCGGCCTTCCCGCTGGCCGGGCCCGCGGCGCCCCTGGTGTCCGACCCCATGGAGGCCCACTACGTGGGCATGCTGGACCGCCCCCTCTTGACCCCGCCCCACGTGGCCTTCGTGAAGATCGGCGAGGGCTGCAACTTCGGCTGCACCTTCTGCCGCATCCCCCTGATCCGCGGCAAGCAGCGCAGCCGGCCGGTGGCCGAGGTGGCCGAGGAGGTGCGCCGCCTGGTGGGCCGGGGCGTGACGGAGATCCAGCTGGTGAGCCAGAACACCAGCGACTACGGCCGTGACACCGGCGAGTCCCTGCTGGAGCTGGTGCGGGCCCTGGACGCGGTCCCGGGGCTGCGCCGCCAGCGGCTGCTGTACATCTACGCGGGGCTGGTCACGGTCGACGACCTGAAGCGGCTGCTCGACCTGCCCACGGTGGCCCCGTACCTGGACATCCCGGTTCAGCATGCCTCGCCCCGCATCCTGCGGGCCATGCGGCGGCCGGGAGGGGACCGCACCTCGCCCGCCTTCTTCGCCGCGCTGCGCGCCCATCGCCCCGACCTGGTGCTGCGCTCGACGGCCCTGCTGGGTTTTCCCGGCGAGGAGGAGGAGGACGTGGCCCTGCTGGCTGACTTCCTGGCCGAGGTCCGGTTTGACCACCTGGGGACCTACCGTTATTCTCCCGAGGCCGGCACGCCCTCGGCCGCGCTGCCGGACCCGGTGCCGGCGGAGGTGGCCATGGACCGGGAGGCCCTGATCGCCGACCTGCAGGCGGAGATCTCCCTGGAGCGGCAGACCGACCGGCTGGGCGGGCGCTTCGCGGTCGTGGTCGACCGCGTCGAGGCGGCGGACGATCCGGACAGCGGCCTGCCGGACGTGCTGGACGCCGTGCTCGAGGGAGCCTGGCGCGACGAGGCGGAACGCGAGGCGCTGCGCGGTGTATTGGCGGCCGGGGCGCCGGTCGCGGTCGGGCGCAGCCACCACTACGGCTACGATATCGACGGCGTGGTGATCCTGCCGGCGGCGGGGCTTGTGCCCGGCAGCTGGCTGACCGCCGCATTCCTGGGCGCGAGCCCCTACGACACCTGGGCCCGGCCCGTGGACGGCGCCGGACGGAAAGGCACCTGATGTTCCCGAGGCGATCTGGGCGTGTCCTGATCCCCGCGGCGGCGCTGTTGCTGCTGGCCGCCGCGGCGGCGGCGCAGACCCCGGCACCGGCCGGGCTGCCGTCCCCGACGGCCGCCGACACCGTGCGCACGAACCTGTGGCTGACCGAGGCCCTGATGGGCGAGATCGTCACCGCGGTGGCCGGCGTGCTGCCGCCGGCGCCGGCGGCGGTGCGCCTGGTGACCGCAGGCAAGGGAGAGGCCAACGATCTCTTCGGCGCGACCGCCGCCCGGGTGCTGGGCGGGCGGGGCTACGACCTGTACACCGCCAAGAAGGATTCGGCGCGGCAGGCCGCGGTGGACGCGGAGTTCACCTACCAGGTCCTGGGCGTGGAGCTGGCCTACCCCGCGGTGGGGCGCA
This sequence comes from Candidatus Krumholzibacteriia bacterium, assembly GCA_046260475.1. Classification (GTDB taxonomy): domain Bacteria; phylum Krumholzibacteriota; class Krumholzibacteriia; order LZORAL124-64-63; family LZORAL124-64-63; genus JACZKN01. The sequence goes on from JBHEPC010000092.1 coordinate 3,910, forward strand.
CCCTGGGCATCTGGCGCAGCTGGGTCGAGCGCGACCTGGCGGTCACCGTCCTGGTGGAGGTGACCGAGACCGACTCGGGCCGGCTGCTGCTGAAGGAGCGCCTGACCCGTGCGTTCGGCGACCGCGTGCCCGACGGCGACTTCGGCGCCGTCAACTCCCGACTCTACCCCTTCACCAGCGCGAAGACCGGCGAGAGCGGCTGGCAGCGGCACCTGGAGCAGGTCGTCGTGCTCGGCGCCCTGGCCGGCCTGGTGGCCGTCTACTTCGCCAACACCCGGGACTGAACTGCGGCGCCGCCGCCGCGGAGGGCATCGTGAACACCGTCTCATCCGTCCGTATCCCCGCCGCCGCCCTGGCGGCCTCCCTGGCCCTGCTGGCGGCCGCCGCCGGCTGCGGGCTGCACAACCCCTACCCGGTGGGCAGCTTCGAGCGCGGGGCCTACTACGCCGAGCGGGGCAACAACGTCGAGGCCGTGGCCGCCCTCGAGTCCTTCGTGCGCCACAACCCCACCGACAGCCTCGCCGCCGAGGCCCAGTACCTGAAGGCCGTGACCTACATGGGCATGGACGAGTACCCGCTGGCGGCCGTGGAATTCCAGATCCTGCGCAAGGACTACCCCACCAGCGGCCGCGTCGAGGACGCCTTCTTCCAGGAGGGGCTGGCCTATCTGGGCCAGGTGGGTCGGGTCGAGCGGGATCTGACCGGCGCCTACGACGCCCGCGCCCATTTCCGCCGCTTCCTGGAGGCCTACCCCCGCTCGCCGCGGGCGGCCGAGGCCCAGGCCAAGCTGCAGGAGATCGCCGACCTGATGGTGCGCAAGCGGCTCTCCCAGATCAACGTCTACCGCCAGCTGGGGCGGCACGAGGCCGTGGCCGTGACCCTGGACGACGTGATCGCCGCCGAGCCCGGCAGCACGCTGCTGGACCAGGTGCTGTGGGAGCGGGCCCGCACGGCGCTGAAGCTGGGGGATGCCGCGACCGCCGAGCGCCTGCACCGGCGCCTGGTGGCGGAGTTCCCCGACACGGACGCCGGCCGGCGGGCCGCCGCCGCCCTGCGCGGCCTGCCGGAGGCGGCGCCCGGCGACGCCGAGGGATGATCCGGGCCCTGTTCGGCGGTTCCTTCGATCCCGTGCACAACGGCCACGTGGCCGTGGTCGACCACCTGCTGCGGACCGGCCTGGCCGATCACGTGCACGTGGTGCCGGCGCGGCGCTCGCCCCACAAGGGGCAGGACGCGGCCGACCCGGCGGTGCGCCTGGAGCTGGCCCGCCTGGCCTTCGCCGGCCGGCCCGGGGTGACCGTGGACGACCGCGAGACGCGCCGGCCGGGCCCGTCGTACACCGTCGACACCGTGCGCGAACTGGCGGGCGAGCATCCGGGCGACCGCTGGCGCCTGGGGATCGGGGCGGACAACCTCGCCGGGCTGGGCACCTGGCACGAGGCCGAGACGCTGCTGCGGCTGGTCGAGGTGGTGGTCATGCCCCGGGACGGCGCGCGCCCGCGGCTGCCGCTGGACGTCGCCCCGGAACGCGTCCTGCTGGTGGACGACTTCGACGAACCGGTGTCCTCGACGGCGATCCGTGCTATGTTGGCCGCCGGCAAGCTGCCCGTGGACGCGCTGCCCGCCGCCGTGGCGCGCCGCATCCGCGCCGGCGGCCTCTACGGACCCGGCCGCACCTGATCCGCCCGGCGAAAGGCCCTTCCGGTGTCCCTGATCCTCATCGACGGCTCGGCCCTGGTCTACCGGGCCCACTACGCCTTCGCCAACCGCCCGCTCACCTCGCCCGCGGGCGAAACCACGTCGGTGGCCTTCGGCTTTCTGGGGGCGATCCTGCGGCTGCTGGTCACCCACCGGCCAGGGCGCCTGGCCGTGGTCTTCGACGCGCCGGGGAAGAACTTCCGCCACGCCATGTACCCCGCCTACAAGGCGCACCGCAAGCCGATGCCCGAGGAGCTGGCCGAGCAGCTGCCGCGCCTGGACGAATTGCTGCGGCTGTGGGACCTGCCCGTGCTGCGGGTGCCGGCGGTGGAGGCGGACGACGTGATGGCCACCCTGGCCGAGCGCGCGCGGGGCGTCTGCGACCGGACCTGGTTCTACACCGGCGACAAGGATTTCCTGCAGCTGCTGGACGAGCGCACCGGCATGCTCAAGCCCGGCCGCCGCGGCGACGAGGTGACCGCGTTCACCCTGGCGGACGTGCGCCGCGTGTTCGGGCTGGAGCCCGCGGACCTGGTGGACGTGTTCGCCCTGGCCGGGGACAAGGCCGACGGCATCCCGGGGGCGCCGGGGGTCGGCGACAAGACCGCGCTCAAGCTCATCACCGAGTTCGGCTGCCTCGAGGCGCTCTACGCGGCCCTGCCGAAGAGCACGTTGACGCCGCGCCTGAAGCGGGTGCTGGGCGAGAACCGCGAGCAGGTGTTCCTGTCGCGGGACCTGTTCCGCATCCGCCGCGACGTGGCGCTGGACGTGGACTGGGACCGCCTGGCGGTGCGCCTGCCCGCGGACCCGGCCTTCTTCAGCCTGCTGCAGGAGCTGGGGCTGCGCCAGGTGCGGGCCCTGGTGGACTCCGCGGCACGGGAGGGCATCGGCCAGGCGCCGGCGGCGGCCGCCGCGGCCGGCCCCGCGGCCCCGTCCGCGGAGGCAGCGGACGAGGCGCCGGACGCAGCCCCGGGCGCGGATGAGGGGGACGAGGGCTGGGCCGCCGCCCGCCGCCGCCGCGGCTACCGGCGCCTGGACACCGACGCCAAGGTCGCCGCCTGGCTGGCCGACCTGGATCCGGTGCGCCCTCTGTCGGTGGACACGGAGACCGACGGCCTGCGCGTGGATCGGGCCCGCCTGGTGGGCGTCTGCCTGGCCGGCCACGGCTGCGACGGCGCGCGCCTGGCCCCGGCCTACGTGCCGGTGCTCTGGCGCGAGGAGGGCGGCGAAGCGGATGCCGGGACCCTCTTCCCCACCGGCCGGGAGGTGTCGCGGCTGGACGCCGTGCGGCCGTTGCTCGCCCCGCTGCTGGCCGACCCGCGGTCGCCCAAGGTCGGCCAGAACCTGAAGTTCGACGAGTGGATCCTCGGGCGCCACGGCCTGCCCCTGGCGGGCGAGCGGCACGACACCATGCTCGCGTCCTACGTCCTGGACCCCGGGCGCCGCAGCCACGGCCTGGACGACCTGGTCGAGTCCTTCCTGGGGCACCGCATGGTGCCCTTCGACGAGCTCTTCGCCAAGGGCGACCGGCGCAAGGATATCCTGGCGGTGGATCCGGACCGCCTGGCCCTGTACGCCGCCGAGGACGCCGACTACACCCTGCGTTTGTGGGAGGAGCTGGCGCCGCGCCTGGACGAGGCCGGGTTGATGGGCCTGTTCCGCGACCTGGAGATGCCCGTCGCCGCGGTGCTGCTGCGCATGGAGCGCCACGGCATCCGCCTGGACCGGGCGTTCTTGAAGGAGCTGAAGCACCGTTTCGCCGAGGAGCTGACCCGCCTGGAGGCCCGCATCCACGAATTGGCCGGCGAGCCCTTCAACATCCAGAGCCCGAAGCAACTGGCGGTGATCCTCTTCGGCAAGCTGGGCCTGAAGCCGACGAAGAAGACCGCCACCGGCTGGAGCACCGACGCCTCGGTGCTGGAGGCCCTGGCCGAGGAGCACGATCTGCCCGCGGCCATCCTCGAGTACCGCGAGGTGGCCAAGCTGCAGAGCACCTACGTCGAGACCCTGCCGCAGCTGGCCAACCCGGACACGGGCCTGATCCACACCTGCTACAACCAGGCGGTCGCGGCCACCGGGCGCCTTTCCAGCTCCGACCCCAACCTGCAGAACATCCCCGTGCGCACCGCCCTGGGCCGGGAGATCCGGCGCGCGTTCGTGCCCCGCGACGAGGGCCGCGTTTTCCTCTCGGCGGACTACTCCCAGGTCGAGCTGCGCCTCTTGGCCCACCTGGCCGACGACCCCGGCCTGCGCGCCGCGTTCACCGAAGGGGCGGACGTGCACCGGCGCACCGCGGCCCTCATCGCCGGCGTGCCCGAGGACGCGGTGACCGCCGCCATGCGCGGCAGCGCCAAGGCCATCAACTTCGGGGTCATCTACGGCATGGGCGCGCGGGCCCTGGCCCGGCAGATCGGCGTGAAGGTGGCCGAGGCGACGGCGTTCATCGAGACCTACTTCGCCACCTACCCGGGGGTGCGCGCGTACATCGAACACACCCGCGAGCAGGCCCGCCGCGACGGCTTCGTGACCACCATGCTCGGCCGGCGGCGGCTGCTGCCGGAGATCGCCTCGGACAACCCGCGCATCCGCTCCTTCCAGGAGCGGGTGGCGGTCAACACGCCCATCCAGGGGACCGCCGCCGACCTGATCAAGCTGGCGATGCTGCGCATCCAGGCCGAGCTGGACCGC
>JBHEPC010000094.1:0-2830 GCA_046260475.1 Candidatus Krumholzibacteriia bacterium
CAAGGCCCAAGCATCCTTGAGGAACCCCAAAAACACCTCCGCCGCCTTCCCGTTCCCCTCACTGCTCGGATGGCTGTCCTGCCCCCCCTGCGTCGGATAGGCCGACCACCCCGTCGCCGGATCCGCCAGCACCCCGTAGTAGTCGAACACCGTGACGTTGGGCAGGTCGTACCCCGCCAGCCACCCGTTCTCGCGGTCGGTCAGCCACCGGTTGAACTCCAGCGCCAGCTCCGGATGCTTCGGCTTGCCGCTGAACATGGCCTTGATCTTCTGCTTGATCCCCACCGGCTTGCGGTCTGCCAGGGGCGGCGCCGTGAAGCCGATGTACAGCACCTCCGGATGCTCCCGGAAATGGGGCAGCAGGGCGCGGTAGGCCGCCTTGGCGTTGGCCACGGTCAGCTCCGGTCCGTCCGGGTCGCCGGGCTCGCTCCCCGGCCCGGTGAAGGCGTTGTTGGGGAAGCACGACTTGAAGGCCACGATCGAGTTCGTGACGCCGTCCGGCAGCAAGGCATCCTGCCGCTTGGTGCGCAGGATCCGGTCCATCTGGTCGCGGAACTTGGCGTTCCAGTGCCGGATGTCGGTGTCCTCGCCGACGATCGACCCGTAGGAGGCCTCGTTCACCTGGTAGCCCCGCTGCTGGAGCATGGCCCGCAGGCCGCCGCCGTTGGGGTGGCTCTCGTAGATGCACAGCTCGCCTGTCTCGGGGCCGCCCCCGACGCGCTCGCCCACGTCGGCCATGAGCTGGCCGCCGCAGGAATGGTGGATGAACAGCAACTGCACCGGTTCCCTCCCGGCTGGGGTGGTCGGGTGGTCGGCCTGGGCGGCCGCGCGCGGGGCAACCGCGGCGGCGGCGGCCAGCACGAGGCCGCACAAGGCGGCGGCGAACGGGGGCAGGGGTCGGCGGCGGATCATGGTCGGTCTCCCTCCCGGAGAACTGGCAACTGGAGCAATGGGAAGATGATAACAAAACCCCCGGGGCAGGCAAGGTTCCCGTGCCGGTAGCGATCGCCGCGGGACAGGCCACGACCCTTGGGCTATACTGACGCCAGCTGTGCCCGGACCGGCCCCGCCGGCCGCGCCAACCCTTGCCGCGCCAAGGAGCACGCCCTTTGTCCCAGCCCCGCGACCCCGAACCGGGCCTGCGCAGCCTCGCCGCCCTGCGCCCCTACCTGACCCTCCTGGAGGGCCAGCGCCTGGAGCTTGCCTTCGCCGCCGTCCTGATGCTGGGCTCGACGGCCGTCTCCCTGGCCATCCCCGTCTACGCCGGCCGCCTGGTCGACGTGCTGGGCGGCCAGCTGCCGAACGCCCCCACGGGCCGCACCCTGGCCCTGCTGGGCGGGCTGCTGGTGCTGCAGCTGGCGGCCGGGTTCGCCTACCAGGTCGTCTCGGCCCGCCTGGGCCTGCGCACCGTGGCCAGCCTGCGCACCCGGGTCTACGCCCACCTGCTGGAGCTGCCGGCCCTGTTCTTCACCGGCCACCGGGCCGGCGACCTGTCGACCCGCCTGACCAGCGACGTGGGCAGCATCCAGTACCTCTTGACCAGCGGCCTGGTGGGCCTGGCCCGGGCCGGGCTGACCCTGGTCGCCGCCCTGGTGATGATGCTGACCATCAACACCCGCCTGACGGCCACGGTGCTGCTGCTGATCCCCGGCACGATCCTGCTGGTGCGCGTATTCGGCGGGCGCCTGCAGCGCCTGTCCCGGCAGATGTACGACGAGCTGGGGCGCATCTCCAGCCACGTGCAGGAGACCGTCGGCGGCATCCGCAGCCTCAAGGTCTACAACAACCAGGACCACGAGTACGGCCGCTTCGCCGCCCAGGTGGAGAACTACCGGGCCGCGGGCATGCAGCGGGCCTGGCTGTCGGCCGCGCTGGAGTCGGGCATCCAGATCAGCCTGTGGATCTGCCTGGTGACCATCGTGGTCTACGGCTTCACCCTGGCCGCCCGGGGCCAGACCACCAACGGCGAACTGGTAACCTTCCTGCTGCTGGCCTTCCGGGTGGCGATGCCCCTGTCCTCGCTGACCAGCCTCTTCGCCTCGGCCCAGGGGGCCATCGCCGCGGCAGGGCGCCTGGACGACCTCTTCTCGGTCACCCCCGAACGCACGCCGGGCTCCCCGATGCCGCCGCCCCAGCACGGGGCCGCCGGGCTGCGCTTCGAGGGCGCGGGCTTCCGCTACCCCGAGGCGCCGGAGCAGCCGGTGCTCAAGGGGCTGGACCTGGCGATCGCCCCGGGCCAGTGGGTGGGCATCGTGGGGCCGTCGGGGGCCGGCAAGACGACCCTGGCCGGCCTGGTGCTGGGCCTGTTCCCCCCCACCGAGGGGCGCATCCTCATGGACGGGCGCCCCTACGCCGAGTACGACCTGGCCGAGCTGCGGGCGCGCATGGCCTTCGTGGCCCAGGAGCCGGTGATCCGCGACCAGTCCCTGCGGGAGAACATCCGCTTCGGCCTCGCGAGCACGGACGACGCCCAGGTGGAGGCGGCGGCCTCGCGGGCGGGCGTCCTGGAGTTCGCGGCCCGGCTGCCGGCCGGGCTGGACACCGAGTGCGGCGAGCGGGGGGTGCGCCTCAGCGGCGGCCAGCGCCAGCGGGTGGCCCTGGCCCGGGCCTTCCTGCGGGATCCGGGCCTGCTGGTGCTGGACGAGCCCACCAGCGCCCTGGACGCCGCCTCCGAGGACCACATCCGCCGCACCATGAAGGATCTCATGACCGGGCGCACCGCCGTCGTCATCAGCCACCGCTTCTCCCTGGTCAGCGATCTGGACCTGATCCTGGTTTTGTCCAATGGTGAGGTGGTCGAGCAGGGCCGCCATGACGAGCTGATGGCGGC
>JBHEPC010000133.1:0-3192 GCA_046260475.1 Candidatus Krumholzibacteriia bacterium
CTGCCCTGGCTGGAGCCGCGGTGACCCGGGAGTGAAAGGACCCCCATGCTCCGTTTCCTGACCATCCTCGCGTTGCTCTGCGCAACCGCCGCCGTTGCCCAGCCCGGCCCCTGCGGCGCCCCGCAGAACGCCCAGTTCGACTTCTGGCTGGGCACCTGGGACGTCTTCGCGCAGGGCAAGCTGGTCGGCCGCAACGTGATCGCCAAGGTCCACGGCGGCTGCACCGTGACCGAGGACTACCATGCCGTGGCCGGACCCTACGAGGGCCGCAGCTTCAACTGGTACGATCCGGTCGCCGGCCGCTGGCGCCAGGTCTGGGTGGACAACGGCGGCACGCGGCTGATGCTGAGCGGCCACCTCGTCGACGGCAGCATGATACTGACCGGCGAGCGCACCCTGCAGGGCGAGGCGGTCAGCGACCGCATCACCTGGACCCCCAACGCCGACGGCAGCGTGCGCCAGCACTGGGAGCAGTCCAAGGACGGCGGCCTCAGCTGGGGCACCGTCTTCGACGGCCGCTACACGAGGGCCGAACCGTGACCGGCCAGCCCGTGCACGCCACCCGGATCCGCGTGCGCGGCTACCATCTGGACCTCTATGGCCACGTGAACAACGCCCGTTACCTGGAATTCCTGGAGGAGGCCCGCTGGGGCTTCATCGAGTCGGCCCGCGGCCTGGAGTGGTGGCACGACCAGGGGCTGGGCTTCGTGGTGGCGTCGATCACCATCAACTACCGCCGGCCCGCCGGGCTGGGTACGGACCTGGAGGTCCGCTCGACCGTCGCGCGGCTGGGCGGCCGCAGCGCCGTCATCCACCAGGACGTGGTGGACACCGGCAGCGGCGAACTGGTGGCCGACGCCGACGTGACCTTCGTGGTCGTCTCCCTGGAAACCGGCCGCCCGGTGGCCCTGGCGGGCGAGCTGCGCGCGGCCTTAGGCGGGGAGGCTGCGCCGTGAACGCGGGCGGCCGCTTCGCCTCCCTGCGCACGGTGGGCCCGGGCATCCTCTTCGCCGGGGCCGCGATCGGCGTCTCCCACCTGGTGCAGTCCACCCGCGCCGGCGCCGGCTGGGGCTTCGGCCTGGCCTGGGCCGTGGTGCTGGCCATGGTCTGCAAGTACCCGTTCATCGAGGCCGGGCACCGCTACACCGTGGCCGCGGGCGAGAGCGTCCTGGAGGGCTACCTGCGCCTGGGCCGCGGGGCCCTGGGCCTGTTCATGGCCGTCGTGGTGGGCAGTGCCTTCATCACCATGGCGGCGGTGACGGCGGTCACGGCGGGGCTGGCCGGCGCCCTGTTCGGCTTGGACTGGTCCCTGCCGGCGCTGAGCGCCGCCGTGCTGGGCGTGGCTCTGGCCATCTGTGCGGTGGGCCGCTACCGGACGCTCGACACGGTGATGAAGGTGATGGTGCTGGTGCTGGGGGTGCTGACCCTGGTGGCGGTGGCGGTGGCCGCGGCCCACGGCCCGGTGGGGGTGCCGGACTTCGTGGCGCCGGCCGTGTGGTCGGCCGCGGGGCTCACCTTCCTGCTGGCCTTGATGGGCTGGATGCCCACGCCCCTGGACGTGGCCGTGTGGCCGTCCCTGTGGATCCTCGAGAAGGCGCGCACCAGCCGCCGCCTGCCCACCATGACCGAGGCGATGGTCGACTTCCACCTGGGCTACGTGATCACCGGCGTGCTGGCCCTGTCGTTCCTGTCCCTGGGCGCCTTGGTGATGCACGGCACCGGCCGGGAGTTTTCCGATTCGGGGGTGGCCTTCGGCCGCCAGCTCGTGGACATGTACGCCGCCACCCTGGGCGGGTGGAGCCGCTGGGTCATCGCCCTGGTGGCGTTCATCACCATGTTCTCGACCACGCTGACCGTGCTGGACGGCTACGCCCGCACCCTGGCCGGGGGCCTGGGCCTGCTGGCCGGACGGGACCAGGAACAGCGCCGGCGCGACGGGTTCCTGCTGATGCCCGTGGTGGCGGGCCTGGGCCTGGTGGTCATCGCCTTCTTCCTGACCGGCATGCGCCTGCTGGTGGACGCGGCCACGGTGCTGGCCTTCCTGGCGGCGTCGGTCCTGGCCTGGCTGAACATGAAGGTGGTGCGCGGGCCGAAGGTGCCGCCGCAATACCGGCCGGGGCGAGTGCTGACCGCGCTCACCTGGGTGGGCCTGGCCTTCCTGGTCGGGTTCGGCCTGCTGTGGGTCTGGGTGCGCTGGCTGCGCTGACCGGGCAGGGCCCCCCGGGGGGCCCTCAGCGGTAGGTGGCTTTCAGGCCGCCCCAGCTGGCATCCCCGGCGGGCACGGCGCCGCAACCGCCGCCCTCGGTCAGGACGATGCGCGTGACCGTGTGGTAGTCGCCGCCCAGCATCGTGCACCAGGTGCGCGTCCCGTACACGTCGACCGTCCGGCCCAGCAGGTCCCAGGCCGACATCCCGCTCGCCTGGGCGACGATCGTCTCGTCGAGAAACGCGCCGATCCCCTCGGTCCAGCAGTCGTCGGGGCAGTACAGTACCTGGAAGTCGATCACCAGCGGGTAGTTCGGCCCCAGCGAGAACGTGCCGCGGGCCAGGGGCACGTCGTCGCAGGCGACCAGGGCGTAGCTGCGGTCGTCGGCGCCGCACTGGGCATGGATGGGTTCGAGCCCGCCGCCGGGCCTGACGGCGTAGGGCGTGTAGCGGTAGACCGCGGCCTCGAAGGGTGCCGGCAGCACGGCCGTCGCGGTGTAGACCGGGTAGTCGTCGCCCGTGTCCTGCGGCGCGAACGGCAGCGGCTGGTCCGGCACGGTGACCGGCGGGGTGCAGAAGCCGATCGCTTCGCGCACGAAGACCAGGCCGGTGAACTCGCCGTCGAAGGCCTCGATGTACCAGCCCGAGACGGTGACCACGTGGTCCGTGCCGTCGCAGTGGCCGCCGGCGACGCCTTGCAGGGCCGCCGCGTTCGCCGCCCAGCCGGCCATCCCAAGCCCCATGAGGACCGCGATCATGGTTCGTTTCATGCTCGTCCCCCTCCCTCCCGTGGTCGCGCCCCTAGACGATACCACATTCGAGGGGGGGGGGCGCAAGCGCCATATTCTCAGCCCTGCCTCCCATGCATCAGCTGGTCGAACGCCTCCTTCATCCCCTTCTGCAGGGCCTGCACGTCCTTGGCCGCCCACTGGTCCTGGTCCTCGCGGATGAACGACGTCTTGTCCACCCGGTTGTCGAAGCGGCCCA
>JBHEPC010000151.1:0-10423 GCA_046260475.1 Candidatus Krumholzibacteriia bacterium
CGTGGCCGAACTCGTGGGCCGTCGTGGAGACCGCGTCGAGGCTGTTGTCGAAGTTGTGCAGCACGTAGGGGTGCACGTCCCGCGCCAGGGCGCCGTTGCTGTAGGCGCCGCTGCGCTTGTCCTCGTTGGGGTAGACGTCGATCCAGCCGCTCCCGGGATCCATGCCCGCCTTCAGCAGCGCCACGTACTCCTTGCCCAGGGGTTTGAGGCCCTCGGCGATCAGGGCGCGGGCCTCGTCGTAGGAGTACTCGGGCTCGACGCCCTCGAGCATGGCGTTGTAGAGGTTGGGGAAGGTCAAGGGGCCGTCCAGGCCCAGGACCTTGCGGCGCAGCTCGACGTACTTGTGCATGGTGCGCGGCAGGTTCTCGCGGATGGTGCCGATCAGCATGCGGTAGGCGTCGGTGGAGATGTTGTCCGGGGAGAGGGCGGCCTCGAGGCAGGAGTCGTAGCCCCGGGCGTCACGGCTCATGATGTGGTTCTTGACCACGCCGTCCAGCAGCACGGCGAAGGTGTTCTCGTACTTGCGCAGGGTGCCGAAGAAGGCGTCGGCGGCCTGCTTGCGCACCAGGTAGTTGTCGTTGGAGCGCAGCGCGGAGAATCCGCTCACGGTCACCGGCACCGGCTCGCCCTTGGGCCCGATGATCTTGGGGAACTCCATGTCCACGCCCAGCAGGGCCTCGTGGGCGTCGCCCGCGGTCGCGCGCATGTTGCCCGTCAGCGCCATCAGGCGCTCCTCCGGACCGGACAGGGTGTGCTCCTGCTGGCGCCACAGCTCGGCAAAGTAGTAGTCGAACTTCGCCAGTTCGGGCTCCTCGGCCATGAAGTTGCGGATCACCGTGGGGTCGATCTCCAGCAGCTCCGGCTCCATCCAGCTGGTCGCCTCGCCGAAGGCGGGGAACATGGCCTGCACGCGGCCCTGCATGGTGCGGTGCTCGTTGTCGCCCTGGTCCACGTCGTAGAGGGTCTGGGCGTAGATGTAGACCTTGTACAGCCGCAGCATCGTGGCGTAGGTGGCGTCCTGGGCGTCCAGCAGCGTGGCGGCGGACTCGCCGAGGCGGCCCTGGAACTCCTTCAGCTTGGGGATGTCGGCGCCGACGGCGGCCAACTCGGCCTCCCAGGCGGCCTTGTCCGGGAAGATGTCCGCCGAGCGCCAGCGGTAGCCCTCCGGGACGGCGTCCCGGGGGGCGCTGGGATCGGGGACGTAGCTGCCGGCGGCGGCGGCGACCGACGCGGCCGCCAGGACGGCGGCGAACGCGCCCAGAACGAACCACTGGCGAAGAACCTGGTATCTCAAGTCATGACCTCCTGATGATGCCGACGGCGCACGGCGACCCGGCGCCGCGGGGCGCCGGGTCGGTCGGGGGGGAGAGCCGGGCCGCGCGCCGGGGAGCGGCCCAAGGCCGGGTCAAACCGGAGCAGGCCGGGCCTACTCCGGGAACGGGAGCACGACCGGCGTGGACGTGAAGACGTCGGCCACCGGATCGTAGCTGCAACGCAGGATCGTCTGATCCATGTAGCCGGTGACGTAGAACTCGGCCGGCGACGCGCCCCAGATGCCCACCAGGGTGCTGAGCTGGTTCAGGAGGGTGCGCACCTCGCCCGCCGCCGAGCGGTAGACGATGCGGCCGCCGTCGGTGACCATGTAGAGGTCGCCGCCGGCCGCCAGCCACATGTCCCGGATGCCGGTGTTGCGGTCGTCGGTGATCCGGACGTCGAACTTGGTCCAGACCAGGCGGCCGGGGTTTTCCTCATCGATCACCAGCTGGAAGAGCCAACCCTCGGACGTGCCCAGGAAGTTGTTGGCCAGGGTGACGTCGTCCGAGGTGGTGCAGTAGATCCACTCCGAGACGGCGAGCTCGTCCCCGCGCAGGGGCCGCAGGCGCCACTCGAAGGCGGGCAGGGGCGGGGGCGGGTTGTCGGCGCCCAGGAGCATGCCGTCGGTGTTGATGCGGCCCAGGTCCGTGGCGCGCCAGGCGGGCAGGCGGTAGGCTCCGCCCAGGAAGTAGTGGTTGACCGTCAGCAGGGCGGCCACGTCCCGGCGCAGGTCCAGGGTGTCGGTGGGGGCGTCGCCGGCCTGGGGGTTGCGGATGACCGCCGTGGTGGGCGCCGCCTGCCAGGCGCCGCCGGACAGGCGCCGGACCGCGCCTGCGGCGCCGACGACGTGGATCTGGCCCTGGTGGCTGCCCAGGCCGTAGAAATCGGCGGTGCTGCCGCTCTCCATGCGGGTCCAGCCCGAGCCCTGGTTGCGCATGACCAGGCCCTTGTGGCCGCAAAGGAAGAGGGTGCCGTCGCCCGGGCCCCAGATGGTGGTGACCGCGTTGTCGGTGCCCAGGTCCACGGCCGACCAGGCGGCGCCGTCCCAGTGCTGCATGACGCCGCGGTTGCCGGCCACGTAGACGTTGTCGGCGGCGGTGCCGAAGACGTCGAAGTACCAGGGTTGGTCGGGGGGGGCGGGCTGGGGCGGGAAGGTGACGCTTGCCTCGTCGTCGCCGCAGCCGGCCGCCAGCGCCAGCAGCAGCAGGCCGGCGGCCAGCGGCAGGATCGGCACGGCGCGGCCGCCGCGGCCGCTTGTCATGGACGCAAGTCTCTTCATTGCGGCAAATCCCTCGCGTTCAACTGGTGGGGAATCCCGTCACGGCCGACCACCGGGATCCGGGCCGGCGCACGCCCGCGGGCGCGGTGCCGGTCCGCAATCCATGCCCGCCTGGAGGCAGGGCCGCGATTCCAACCCATGAATATTAGGTTGATCGTACCCGAAAGTCCACACCCCATCGGCCCTGGGGCCGGCAGGGTGCCCGCCCCAGGCTTGCACAAACGGCGCCGTTGGGCAACATTGGGCACAGGGCGGCCGCGTCGGCCGCCGCCGGCCGCGGGCCCCGGCCCGCAGGAGGAACCGCGGATGTCGACTCCCCTTGGCGCCCCGGCCGTGGACCCCGGCCTGGACCTCTTCGCCGCGATCGATCGCCTGCGGCGCGAGCTGAACGCCGTGATCCTGGCCCACTACTACCAGGATCCGGACATCCAGGACGTGGCCGACTTCGTGGGCGACAGCCTGGCCCTCAGCCAGCAGGCCGCCGCCACCGGGGCCGAGGTGATCGTGTTCGCCGGCGTGCACTTCATGGCCGAGACCGCCAAGATCCTCAATCCCGGCAAGCAGGTGCTGCTGCCGGACCTGGACGCCGGCTGCAGCCTGGCCGACGGCTGCCCCCCCGACGAATTCGCGGCCTTCCTGGCCCGGTACCCGGGGCACAAGGTCGTCTCGTACATCAACTGCTCGGCCGCCACCAAGGCCCAGAGCGACGTCATCTGCACCAGCAGCAACGCCGTGCGCATCGTCGCCTCGTTCCCCCCCGATCAGCCGCTGGTCTTCGCGCCGGACCGCTTCCTGGGCGCCTGGGTGGCCAAGCAACTGGACCGCGACCTGGTGCTGTGGCCCGGGTCCTGCGAGGTGCACGAGGTCTTCAGCGAGAAGGCCCTGGTCGAGCTGAAGGTGGCGCACCCCGAGGCGCAGGTGGCCGCCCACCCCGAGTGCCCCGAGGCGGTGCTGCAGCACGCCGACTACGTGGGCAGCACCTCGGGCATCCTCGAATTCGCCCGCACCACCGGGGCGCCGGCGGTGATCGTCGTCACCGAGCCGGGGATCCTGCACCAGATGCGCAAGGAGTCCCCGGGCAAGGAGCTGATCCCGGTGCCGGGGGCGGACGAGAGCTGCGCCTGCAACGAGTGCCCCTACATGAAGAAGAACACCCTGGAGAAGCTCTACCTCTGCATGCGCGACCGCAGCCCCGAGGTCACGGTCGATCCCGCGGTGGCCGCTCGGGCGCTGGTGCCCATCCGCCGCATGCTCGAGCTGAGCCGCTGAGCCCCGTCGGGCCCCGCGGCCGAAGGGACGCGCCATGACCGTGCGCACCCCGGTCTACCTGGACCACCACGCCACCACGCCGCCGGATGCGCGGGTGCTCGCGGTGCTCGAGCGCGTCCAGCGCGAGCACTGGGGCAACCCCGCCAGCGCGGGCCACGCCTTCGGCTGGGCCGCGGCCCGGGTGGTGGAGCAGGCGCGGGAGCAGGTCGCCGCGCTGCTGGGGGCCGAGCCCCGGGAAATCATCTTCACCTCCGGGGCCACCGAGGCCGACAACCTGGCGCTCCTGGGCACGGCCGAGGCCCTCGTCTCCCGGGGCCGCCACCTGGTGACCACCAACCTGGAGCACGACGCGGTGGCCGGCCCGGTGGCCGCCCTGCTGCGCCGGGGCTGGGAGGCGACCGTGGTGCCGGCCGGGCCGGACGGCCTGGTCCGCGCCGCCGATGTGGCCGCCGCGCTGCGGGACGACACGGTCCTGGTCTCGGTGATCGCCGCCCAGAACGAGCTCGGCACCATCCAGCCCCTGGCGGCCGTCGGCGAGGTTTGCCGGGCGCGGGGCGTGCTGCTGCACACCGACGCGGCCCAGGCCGTGGGCCGCATCCCCCTGGACGTGCGCACCCTGCCGGTGGACCTGCTGTCCTGCTCGGCCCACAAGCTTTACGGGCCCAAGGGCGTGGGTGCCCTGTGGCTGCGGCGGCGAGGGCCGCGGGCCACGGTGGCGCCGCAGGTCTTCGGCGGCGGGCAGGAACGGGGCCTCAGGCCGGGCACCCTGCCCGCGCCGCTGCTCGCGGGCTTTGGCGAGGCCTGCCGCCTGGCCGCCCTGGAGCTGGACGAGGAGGCGCCGCGCGTGGCGGCGCTGCGCGACCGGCTGTGGAGCCTGCTGCAGGAGGGGTTGGACGGCGTGACCCTCAACGGCGCGGCTTCGCCCCGCCTGCCCGGCAACCTGAACGTCAGCTTCGCCGGCGTGCCTCCCGGGTCCCTGGCCGGCGCCCTGACGGTGCTGGCGGTCTCCTCCGGCTCGGCCTGCTCCAGCGCCGACGGCGAGCCGTCGCGCGTCCTGGCGGCCATCGGCGTGCCCGCGGACCTGGCCGGCGCCAGCCTGCGCCTGGGGCTGGGCCGCGGCACGACGGCCCAGGAGGTGGAGTTCGCGGCCGCGCGCATCGTGGCCGCGGTCCGCCGGCTGCGGGTCCGCTGAGCGGCTGCTGCCGAACGGAAACCCGCCGCCCCGTAAGGGACGGCGGGTCGCGTCATCCGGTCCGCCGCGGGGGCGGCCTAGTCGCCGTCGTAGTCCCGGGCCTGACGCCGCGACAGGGAGATCCGGCGCCGGTCCAGGTCCACGTCCAGGATGCGCACGGCGACCTCCTCGTCCTCGTTCACCACCTCGCGGGGGTGGATGATCCGGCGGTTGGCCAGTTCGGAGATGTGGATCAGGCCCTCGACCCCCGGCTGCAGCTCCACGAAGACCCCGAAGTCCACCAGGCGGGTCACCTTGCCGGTCGTGTCCGAGCCCGGGACCAGGGACGAGGCCGTGTCCGGCCAGGGGTCGCTGGCCAGGGCCTTCATGGACAGGCTGATGCGCTCGGAGCGGCCCTGGCCGAGGTTCTGGATCTCCATCACCTTCACCCG
The DNA here is from genome assembly GCA_046260475.1 of Candidatus Krumholzibacteriia bacterium. Lineage (GTDB taxonomy): Bacteria > Krumholzibacteriota > Krumholzibacteriia > LZORAL124-64-63 > LZORAL124-64-63 > JACZKN01. The sequence goes on from JBHEPC010000151.1 coordinate 5,486, forward strand.
GACCGGCTGTCCCTCCTGCAGGACGTCGCCGGGGTGGCTGAGCCGCTGGTGGGAGATCTGGGAGATGTGCACCAGGCCCTCGATGCCGCCGATGTCGACGAAGGCACCGAAGGGCACCAGCCGCGTGACCGTGCCCTCGCACACGTCGCCCAGCTTCAGCGTCGCCCGGGTCTCGTGGGCCGCCGTCTCCCGCTTGGCCTGCATCAGTGCCCGCCGCGAGACCACGATGTTGCGGCCGTCCTCCGCGTACTCGAGGATCTTGAAATCGAACTCCCGTCCCACGAAGACCGACGGATCCTCGGCCCGGCGCACGTCGATCTGGCTGAAGGGGCAGAAGGCGCGGACCCCGCCCAGGTCCACCGAGAAGCCGCCCTTGTTGGTGTCGCCCACCTTGCCGCGCACCGGCGTGCCGTTGGTGTGGGCGTCGGCCAGGGCCTTGCGTCCGGCCTCGCGCACGTTGATGGCCATGGTCAGCTTGAAGCCGTCGCCGACCTTCTGCACGTGGGCTGTGACCGTGTCGCCCACCTGGTGGGTGGGCTTGCCTTCGGCGTCGCGCAGTTCGGTCACCGCCAGCGGCAGTTCGGTACGGTAGCCGCAGTCGACGAAGGCGTCCTGGTCGCCCATCTGCACGATGGTGCCGGTGACGGGCTGCCCGTGCTTCGGCTCGGCGGGCTCGTTCCCGGCGGCTTCGAGCATGGCGGCGAATTCCTCGCGGCCCTGCTCCTGGTCCTGATCCTGGACCTGATGCTGGTCCTGCTTCTGGTCCTGCTCCTGCTCCTGCTCCTGCTCGTCCAAGGCGGCGGGCTCGTGGTCGGGGTCGGCGGGGGTCGGGTTGACGCTGCCGTTCTCGTTCTTCTCGCTGGTCATGTCCGGTCCTGTTCTTCGTGGTCTTGAGCTGGGGCCTTCGGTCGGCGGCCGCACGTGGACGTCCGCCGGACCGGGATCGGCCGCGACACGTGCGGTATCATAGCACACCGGGCGGAAGCTGCCCACCGGCAGGATCGAAAAAAGCCCCTGCGGGGCTCAGGCCACGACGTACCGGTAGACGCACAGGAAGTGGGCGAGGCTGCCCCCCAGCACGAAGACGTGCCAGATGGCGTGGTTCCACGGCAGCCGCCGCCAGGCGTAGAAGACGGCACCGCCCGTGTACAGCAGACCGCCCAGCAGCAGCAGGCCCAGCCCCTGCGGGGGCAGGGCGCCGACCAGGGGGCGCGCCGCCACCACCGCGATCCAGCCCAGGCCCACGTAGAAGACCAGGGACAGGCGCCGCCAGCGGTGGCCCCGCAGCAGGATCTCGAAGACGATGCCGGCGACGGCCAGCCCCCACACCGTCCCCAGCACCGACCAGCCCCAGGGCCCGCGCAGCGTGATCAGGGTGAACGGGGTGTAGGTCCCGGCGATCAGCAGGTAGATGGCCGTGTGGTCGATGACGCGCAGCACGCCCTTGGCGCGTGGGTGCGGCAGGGCGTGGTACAGGGTCGAGGCGGTGTAGAGCAGGATGAGGGTCGTGCCGTAGACGGCGCCCGCCACCAGGCTCCAGGTGTCGCCGTGGTGCACCGCCCGCAACACCACCAGCACCAGGCCGGCGACGGCCAGCAGCGCACCCACCCCGTGGGTGACGGCGTTGGCGATCTCCTCGCCCAGGGAATAGGTCGGCCGGCTCGGGCGCACGGGTTCCTCCGTCGGGTCGGGTCCGGCGGCAACCATAAGCGGGGGCAGGCTCCGGGGCAATCAGGGACGGCGGCGCAGCACCAGCAGGGTCAGGTCGTCCGCGGGCTCGGCGGGGCGCCGCGTGTGGCAGCCCGAGCCCAGGTGGTCCAGGACCGCCGCGGCGACGGCCGTGGTCACGGCATCGGCGGGCGCGCCGGCGCACAGGCGCGCCGCCCGCTCCAGGCCGGGCCGGCCGAACTCCAGGCCTTCGCCGTCGGGAGCTTCGGTCACGCCGTCGGTGGCCACCAGGACCGTGTCGCCGGGGCCCATGGCCACCTCCTGGACCGGATAGACGGCCCCGGGCACCAGCCCCACCGGCGTGCCCGCCGGCCGCAGCCAGCGGGACGTGCCGTCGGCGGCCAGCAGCAGGGGCGGCACGTGGCCCGCGCTGGCGTAGCGGAAGCCCGAGCCGTCCGGGTGCAGCACGGCCAGGAAGACGGTGGCGAAATGCTCGTCGTCCGTCAGGGCGAACAGGGCCTCGTTGACCGCGGCCAGCAGGCGGCCCGGATCGGCGTAGACCGTGGCCAAGGCGCGGACGGTGGCCTGCAGGCTGGTCGCCAGCAGGGCGGCCAGCAGGCCCTTGCCGGAGACGTCGGCGATCACCAGGCCGGTGCGGTCGCCCGGCAGGGCGACCACGTCGAAGATGTCGCCGCTGACGTGGCTGGAGGCGTGGTTCACGGCGGCGATTTCCCAGCACGGCAGCTCGGGCATCCGCGCCGGCAAGAGCCGCCGCTGGATGGCGCGGGCCACCGTGAGCTGCTCCTCCAGGCCCTCGCGGGCCATGGCCTGGTCGATGCCTTCGAGGCCCAGGCGGGCCAGTTGTTCCCGCGCCGAGGCCAGGGCTGCCTGGAAGCGCTCCCCGCCCAGGTCGATCTCCAGCAACTGCGCCATCTCCTGCAGTTCGGCCTCCACCTTGCCGGCCAGGGCTTCCAGGGCCCCATCGTCCACGCCGGCAGCGGCCTGGACCTGGGCCACGGCGGGCCGCGGGTCGCGGTCGCCGCCGTCGCCGTAGCCGGCGGCGCGTACCAGCGCGATGGCGGTGCGCAGCACCTCGTCCAGGTCGGCGGTCTCGCGGTCGGCCGGGGCGGCCGGCGCCGGGTCCGTGTGCCGGGCCACCGTAGCGGCGAAGGCGGCCGGCAGCTGCCACGCGGTCAGGATGCGGCCGCCCAGCTCGCCGTGGTCGAATCCCAGGATCCGCCGTTCGGCCGCCGCCAGAGGCAGGCCCTCGCGGCGGGCCAGCTCCAGGGCCTCGGCCAAGCGGTCGCCCGCGCGGCGGGCCAGGGCCGCCACGCCGATGCCGTGCAGCAGCCCCACCAGCCAGGCGTCCTCCAGGGCCGGGCGTCCCCGCTGCCAGGCCAACCCCTGGGCGCAACTGGCGCAGGCCAGGCAGTGGCGCCAGAAGGCGGCGGGGTCCAGGCCGCCGTTGGACGACCCGCTGGGCATCATGTCCCGGGTCCCCATCAGCAGCGCCACGTTGCGCACGCGGCGGATGCCCAGCCGCACCAGCGCGGCCTTGACGTCGCGGACCTCCTGCCCGCGGGAAAGCGCCGCGCTGTTGGCCAGGGCCAAAAAGCGCAGGGCCATGGCCGCGTCGGCCTTCAGGGCCCGGGCCAGGCCGTCCAGTTCGCACTGGGGATCGACCGTCATCGCGACGATGGCCGCGGCGGCGGTCGGCAGGGCGCCGACCTCCTCGACCAGGCTGGTCACGAAGGGCCTGCAGGTGGTGTCCATGGTCAGGGTATCGGCCGGCGGGGCGGGGGCTGAAGGGCCGGCCAGCTCAGCGGACGAGGCTCAGCTTGACCGTCCCGGCGTGGCGCCCGTCCACGACCAGGCGGGCCAGGTAGGTGCCGGCGGCAGTGCTGCGGCCGGCCGTGTCGCGCCCGTCCCAGGCCGCCGCGCCGGGGCCGGCGGCCTGGCGTCGCCCGCCGTCGCTCCAGACCAGGCGGCCGCGGGCGTCGTGGATGCAGACCTCGACCAGGGCGGGGGCGGCCAGCTCCCAGCGGATCTCGGTGCGCGGGTTGAAGGGGTTGGGCACCGCGCTCAGGCGCAACGGCGCGGGCACCGGCGGGGCCGCCGCCACCGGCGGCTCGATCAGCTCGACGATCTCGTCCACGTTGATGAAGCCGCCCGGGCCGGTGGCGTTGTCCACGATGCGCAGCCGGCACAGGCGCCCCTTGTACGGGCGCAGGTGCCAGGAGTGCGGCTGCAGCAGGGGATTGCCGTTGCCCGTCGCCCGCTCGAGGATCGTGTCCGTGGCCGCGTCCACCAGGGCCACGTACAGGTTCTCGGGATCCTCGCCGCCCCCCACCAGCAGGGTCATGCGGTCCCCCTCGACCACGAAGGGGTGGCTGACCAGGGTGCCGGTGGCGGTCTCTCCCAGGTACGAGCCGGGCACGCCGCGGTCGGAGAGGGGCCCCTGATAATACTCCTGGCTGCCGAAGTAGCCGTTGCCCACCAGCCCCAGCGACGGCTCGCCCCGCCAGCGGGGGTTGTCCCCGTAGGTGGGGTTGCCCATGCAGGCGCTGCCCGTGCGGCTGGCCCAGGTGACGTCCAGGGGGTGGGGCTTGTGCACCACGAGGTCCAGACCGTCGCCGGCCACCAGCAGCGTGTCGAAGCGGACCACGTAGGACAGGCGCCCCGGCGCCAGTGCGGTGAGCGGGGTGATGCGCGAGATGATGCGCACACCGGGCGTGAACTCGTCCACCTCGGGGGCGTAGCCGTTGTCGATGATCGCCCGGTCGGCCATGGTCAGGGCGGCGAGGTCGGGGCCGCTGACGTGGCTCAGGCCCACGGTGTCGAACTCGCCGAACAGCAGGTGATGCACCCCGTCGATAAAGTGGTACTGGGCGCTTTCGAGTACGCGGCCCGGGGTCGGGCCGTCGTTGCGGAACAGGGGTCCCACGTCGGTCCAGGCCTCGAGGTCCGTGCTGACGGCGTGGTAGAGCACGCCTGTCCAGTCCTTCCTCGCGGTGAGGATCAGGTGCCAGGCGCCGTCCTGTTGCCAGAGGAACGGATCCCGGAAGTCGGACCACTGGCCGTCGGGATCCCAGGCGTAGGCGGCCGGGCCCGGTTCGAGGGCGGGATTCACGCCGGGCGTCCAGGTCTCCAGGTCCGTGGACCAGGCCAGGCCCAGGCGCTGGTTCATGGCGGTGTCGGCCCCCGTGTAGGCCAGGCCCCAGCGGCCGCCGGCCTCGTCCCGGAAGATGTCCGGCGCCCAGACCGCGCCCG
>JBHEPC010000170.1:0-2569 GCA_046260475.1 Candidatus Krumholzibacteriia bacterium
GAGTCATAGATACTTAAGCAAACCGTGTTCCAACCGCCGCAACTGATCCAGGGCCTGGGCCAGCATGGCCTGCGGGGGCGCGGTGGCATCGATCTGCCGGAACCGCAGGTCCCCCGCGGCGGCCAGGGCCTGGTAGCCCTCGTGCACCCGGCGGTGGAACTCCGTCGATTCCCGGTCCAGCCGGTCGGTGGCCCGCCGCTGCAGGCGCTGCTGCCCGGCTTCGGGAGGCAGCATGCACAGCAGGGTCAGGTCGGGCTCCAGGCCGCCCAGGGCCAGGGCGTTCAGCTGATGAACCAGCTTCTCGCCCAGCCCCCGCCCGAAGCCCTGGTAGGCCACCGAGGCGTCGGCGAAGCGGTCGCACAGGATGATCATGCCCGCGGCAAGGGCCGGCAGGATCTTCTGGCGGACGAGCTGGGCCCGGCTGGCCACCATCAGCAGCAGCTCGGTCTCGGCGCACATGGCTTCAGACGCCGGATCGAGCAGAATGTTCCGGATGCGTTCGCCGATCTCGGTGCCCCCCGGCTCGCGGAGCACCAGGGGTTCCTCGCCGCACTCGGCCAGACGGGCGGCGATGCCCCCGATGAGGGTGGTCTTGCCGCTGCCCTCGGGCCCCTCGAAGGTGATCAGCAGGCCCCGGCCGCCGCGCTCGCCGCCCTGGGGGTTCACGCCCGGTCCTCCGGCGCCGGGCCCGCCGGCGGCTCGCCCCGGCCGGCGTCGGGCCCGGGCAGCTTGGCCGCGACGTGGACGATGCGCTGCACCGTGGTGGCCAGGGTGGCCGCGGCCAGGAACCAGAGCACCGGCACCAGCAGCCAGCGGCCCATCAGCAGCCCCACCGTCAGCAGGGCCACCCGCTCGGTGCGCTGCAGGAAGCCCACCCGGCAGGTCTCGCCCACGCCCTCGGCCCGGGCACGCACGTAGCTGGTGGTCAGGCTGCCCACCACCGTGGCCGTGACCAGCACCAGCGCCACCCGGTCGGGCCCCGGCACCAGGCTGGCGAAGTACCAGGTCAGGCCGGCGAACAGGAAGGCCTCGCCCAGGCGGTCGAAGTTGGAGTCCAGGAAGGCGCCCCGCCGGGACACGGTGCCCTGCAGCCGGGCCAGGTCCCCGTCCAGCATGTCGAAGGCCGACCCCACCAGGAACACCACCGCCCCCAGGAAGAGTTGCCCCTGGGCGACGAGCCAGCCCGAGCCGGCGGTCACCGCCAGGCCCAGCAGGGACACCCCCAGCGGGGAAAAGCCCGCACGGTCCATCGCCAGCACCAGCGGGCGCACGCGGCCGCGGGCGGACTGCTTGAAGGCGCCGAAATCCATCACTCCTCCGGTTCGTCGGCGGCGGCGCGGGTGCCCGCGATCACCAGCACCAGTTCGCCCTTCAGGCGCCGGCCGGTCATCACGGCCGCCAGTTCGGCGGCGGTGCCCCGCAGGGTCTCCTCGTGCAGCTTGGTGATCTCCCGGGCGATGGCCACCGGCCGCGCCGGGGCCAGGGCCTGCAGCATCTCCAGGGTCGAGACGATGCGGTGCACCGACTCCAGGGCGATCACCGTGCCCGGCTCGGCCAGCGCCTCCTGCAGGAAGCGCTCCCGTGCCCCCTTCTTGCGGGGAGGATAGCCCACGAAGAGGAATCGGTCAGGCGAAAACCCGGCCAGCACCAGGGCCGCCAGGACGCTCGAGGGGCCGGGCACCACCGTCCAGGGCAGCCCCGCCTCCTGCAGGGCCCGCACCAGGGTGAAGCCCGGGTCGTTGACGCAGGGCATGCCGGCGTCGCTGACCACGGCCACCTTCGCCCCCTCCTGCAGGCGGGCCACGATGCGCGGCACCACGTGCCGCTTGTTGTGGTCGTGGTAGCTCTGCAGCGTCGCCGCCAGCCCGTAGCGCTGCAGCAGGATGCGGGTGTGGCGGGTGTCCTCGGCGTAGATCACCTCCGCCGCGGCCAGCACGGCCAGGGCGCGCAGGCCCACGTCCGCCAGGTTGCCGATGGGCGTGGCCACGAAGTGGCAGCAGCCGCCCGGCAGGTCGATCTCCGGCAGCGGGACGGTGCGCGGACCGCCGCTCAATGGAAGCCCCCGTCGGCGGCGCGGTCGGCGCGGGGATCGTCCGGATCGCGCCGGCCGGGGAACTCCGCCACCGGCGGCTGCCGCCGCTTGAAGGCCATGGCCGCCACCCGTGCGGCGATCCTCTCCACCAGGGCGGGGGCGTAGCCCAGGGCCTGCAGCCGCCGCGGGCCCAGCTCCTGGTCCACCAGGTGGTGCAGCAGGCCGTCGGCCTCGGCGTAGGTGAAGCCCAGCTCGTCCTCGTCCGCCTGCCCCTGCCAGAGGTCGGCGCTCGGGGCCTTGGCCAGCACCGCCGGCGGCAGGCCCAGCCAGGCTCCCAGCAGGCGGATCTCGGTCTTGTAAAGCTGGCCGATGGGGTTCAGGGCGCAGGCGCTGTCGCCGTACAGGGTGGTGTAACCCAGCAGGGCCTCGGTGCGGTTGCCGGTGCCCAGGACCAGGGCCTGGTCCCGGGCCGAGCGGTCGTAGAGCACGACCATGCGGCAGCGGGCCATCACGTTGCCGCGCCGCACGGGGTCGGCG
>JBHEPC010000181.1:0-4898 GCA_046260475.1 Candidatus Krumholzibacteriia bacterium
CCGGAGCGAAAGGGGACAGTACCGGGGGCCGCCGCCCCGCCGCCCGGGCCGCCGGCTGCGCGCCGCGGCCGCCCCCGGGGGGACGGCCGCGGCGCCGGGCGGGTCCGGGGAGGCCGCCGGACCTCAGGGCCGGACCTCAGGGCACGTCCACCAGCTCGCGCTGGATGGTGAAGTAGGCCTCCAGGGTGGTGTTGCGGTAGCTGTCGTCGGTGGTGGTCCAGAAGAGGGAGAACTCGTAGGGCACCGTGGCGAAATCGAAGGGGTAGTCGATGCGCCGGCTGCCGGACCAGCCCTCGCGGCCGGTGGCGGTGTTGCCGTAGTCCCCCAGGGAAAACTCCATGAAGGTGCCCGGGGTCACCGAGAACATGAAGATGGCCTGCTCGCCCCCCGCGGCCAGGTCCTCGCGGGTGAAGCGGCTGCCGCTGTTGTGCAGCAGCCAGTACGACTGGTTGCCGGCGTCGACCCAGGTCTCGATGTCGAAGGTCTCCTCGGCCCCGCCGCCGGAGACCACCTCGATGCGGTCGAGGCTGACGGTGAAGCGCATGTCGGTGTACTCGCGGCAGGACTGGATGCTGTAGGTGGTGGCGTCGCCGATGATCGCGGCGGTGCGGTTGCGCAGGTCGTTGATGCGGTAGGATAGGGGCACCGCGGTGGTCGCCGGGACCGGGCGCAGGAACTCGCCGTACTCGCCGCTCTGGAGGGCGGCGCGGATGGCGTCGGTGCCGTCCTGCTGGGTGCCGCCGAAGACCTGCACCTCGACCGAGGAGTTGCGCACGATGGAGGCCTTCTGCTCGTCGTAGTTGGCGCTGCCGGACCAGAAGCCGTAGGAGGCCTGCAGGGCCAGCTTCAGCTCCTCGGCCGAGGTGACCTCGCTGCTGGTGGCCGAGTACACCACCATGCGGCCGAAGGTGACCGACTGCACGTAGCAGGGCTGGTTGTCCGCGCCCATCGTGCCCAGCTGCACCTGCCGCTGGAAGTCGGCCTCGGTCACCGAGTCGGCGAAGAAGTCCGCGGGCTCGGCGATCTCGTCGTCGGCGAAGCTGATGGTGTACATGGGCTGGAAGATCTTGACGACGGCCGTGTGGGAGGTGCTGCTGGTGTTCTGGCGGATGGACGCGCCCACCGAGCCGCTGGAAATCACGCCGCTGTACTTCACGCTGATGCCCGCGTCGAGCATGGCCTGCTCGAAGGAGTAGGCCTCCTTGGCCTGGAAGCTGATCTGGGCGGGGATCACGTCCAGGTTGCCCAGGCGGGTGTCGGCCTCCCGCTGCAGCGAGGCCACGGCGTCCTGGATGGTCGAGCTGCTGGGGTTGGGGATGCGCCGCGACGGCGTCTCCAGGGCCAGGTCCACGGAGATGGCCAGGGGCGAGCGCGCCAGGCCGATGGTGGCCAGCGACCCCTCCCGGACCCCTCGTCCCTGCACCAGCATGCCGGGCTTCAGCGCCGTGGCGTTGGCGCCCACGGCGATCAGGTTGTCGAAGTTCTGCTTGCGGTCGTAGCGGACGGTCTCGCAGCGCACGTAGGCCGAGCCGTTGAACTCCTCCTCGGCCTCCTCCAGGACCGGCGGGTCCTCGGTATCGTCGGGAGCCTCCCACGCCGGCAGCGCCTGGACGAAGTTGTTGACCGTCTCCGGGGCCACGGGCTGGCTGCTACCGCCGGGGCCGGTGGGGTCGTCGTTGCCGCAGCCGGCCAGGATCACCAGGAGCGCCGCCGCGAACAGGGCGGCGGCGCGGGAAAGAACGCGATCACGCATGGGGTTTCCTCCGCTGAGACAGGATCCAGGACCATTTGAGTCCATATTATGTCCACACCGGGGAATGCGCAAAACGACGGCTCGCCGCGCAATGGGCCGGGCCGCCGCCGCGTCCAAATGAACTTATCTACAGATATCCCAAAGATTTGAGAGTTTTCAGATCTTCGGGCGAGAGATCCGCCACCGGCGCCCCGCCCGCCAGCCAGGCCCCCGAGCGCAGCACGGCCTGCAGCCGGCCCACCAGGTCGTTGTACAGCTCCGGCTGGGCGAAGCGCAGGTTCACCGTGGCGCCCGGATCGGCCGCGAGGTCGTACAGCTCCTGCTGCCGGTCGCCGTCCCACACCGCCAGGTGGCGGGCGGTGCGCAGGCCCAGGACGTCGTAGGCGGTGGTGGTGCGGACGACGACGGCGTCCCGGTCCCGGGGGCCGTGGGCGTAGACCTCCAGGAACCGCCGCGGCAGGCGCTCGTGGACCGCCAGCGGCACGTCCAGCAGCCGCAGCAACAGCGGCGCCAGGTCCTCGACCCCCAGGAAGGCATCGCCCCGGTCGGCCCAGTCGGCGCACAGGCGCCGGGGCCAGACCAGCAGGGGCACGCGGGTCATCTCGTCGTAGACGGTGGTGCAGTGGTCCCAGCGGCCGTGCTCGCCGAAGGCCTCGCCGTGGTCCGAGACCACCACGACGACCACCTCGCGGTCGCGGCCCAGGGCCCGCCAGGCCTCGAGGATGCGCCCCACGGCGAAGTCCACCCGGCGGATGTTGCCGTCGTAGAGGGCGACCAGGCGCTCGGGCAGCCCCGCGGCCACGGTGGTGTCCGGGTCCTCGCAGGCCCGCAGGTGGTCCATGATGCCCTCGTCCAGGTCGGCCAGCGGACCCTCGCGCCACAGGTCGTGCTCGGGCCCGGGGGCGTAGGGCTGGTGGGGCGGCAGCAGGTGAACCCACAGGCCCACCGGACCGGCGGGCAGGCCCGTGGCCAGGCGCTCGACCACCAGGCGCTCGGGGCTCTCGGCCGGCACGCCGGCGAAGCCGGGATCGGTCCAGACCTCGGTGAACTCATTGAAGCCCTGGGACATGCCCGTGGCCGCGGAGAAGTTGGGGTTGTGGGAGACGCCGATGGTGTGGTAGCCGGCCGCGGCCAGGGCCTCCGGCAACGTGACGAAGGAGTCGGCCAGGGCGTCGCGGTCCTCCCAGACCACCCCGCGCACGACGCCGTGGTCGGTCCAGGGCAGGCCCGTCAGCAGCCCCGGCACGGCGCAGCGGGTGTACGAGGCCTGGGCCACCACGTTGGTGAAGACCACGCCCTCGGCCGCCAGGCTGTCCAGCACCGGCGAGGTGTCGCGCCGGTAGCCCCCGTGGCCCAGGTGGTCGGGTCGCAGGGCGTCCAGCACCAGGACGACCAGGTCGGGACGATCGTCCCGCAGCCGCGCGCGGCGCATCTTGCCGGGCACCGGGACCGTCTCCCACGGGGTGCCGGCGATCCGCAGGTCATGCCAGCGGGCCCACTGCTGCAGGTCGGCGTCGTCCAGCTCCGCCGTCACCCGCAGCCCGCGGACGAAGACGCCCAGCGGGCGGCGCTCCTGGTCGTCCGCCGCGGCCACCGCGGCGCGGGACAGCGCCGGCTTGACGACCAAGTCGTTCAGCCCCTGCCGCAGCAGGCTGTCCGGCACGGCCACCCGCAGGGTGTCGGCGCGCCAGCCGCCGGCCAGGGGAAAGGTCCCCAGGTCCAGGCCGTTGAGGGCCACCGTCACCGCCTGTCCCGCGGCCGCCAACTCCGGCGTGGTGGCGGCCACGAGGGTCAGCTCGGCGCCGGTGCCCAGCAGGTAAAGCGACGCCTCCGCCTGCGGGTGCAGCGCCCACCAGCCGGGGCTGCCGTCATAATCCCAGCCCGGACCGAAGTGGTGCAGGCCGGCGTCGCGGCCCCAGGCCGGCCGGGTGTCCAGGACCGGGCTGGGCCGCGGCTCGGCGAAGTCGTAGTCCGCCAGGGTGGTGCGGTGGGTCGCGCGGTCACAGGAGACCAGCAGCGCGACGACCAGCAGCAGGGGCAACGATCTCATGCTCGACCTCAGGAAGCGGCGACGACGGGGACGGACCACGATGGCATGTTCAAGGGAGCATGATAGCGCCTCGGTTCAGGGAGCACCACCGCCGGCCTCGCCGCCGGTGAAACGCAGCCCGACCAGCCTGACGCCCAGCCGCCGCGCGTCGCCGCCGCCGGGACTGGCCGCACCGGGCACGCCGAAGGTGAGGCTGTTGCCGGGCCCGGCCTGCAGCAGGCCCGCCGGCAAGGGCAAGCGCACCGGACGGGCCATGAAGCCCTCGACCGTGACCTGGCCCAGCGCCCGGCCGTTGAGGGCCACGCCCACGCGCTGCCGGCCCAGGGCCCCCAACGACAGTTCCAGCTGTGGGTCAGGCAGTCCCGCCAGGGCCTCCGCCGCGGCGAACGCGAGGCCGCTGCTGTCGCCCAGGCTCCAGCGGAAGGACCCGTCGGGGGCGGACTCCGGGCCGTGCCACCCGGACCACGCCCAAACGCCGGCGTCGGCGCCGTAGGTGACGCCGGCGACCAGCGGGGGCAACGCGCACGAGGCGAGCACCGCCTCCAGGCGGGCGAAGGTCCAGCCGGGCGGCAGCACGCGGTACAGGCGTGCGGCGTCGCCGGCGCCCAGGGCCGGACCCAGGCTCGGGTCGAGGTCGCGTCCGGACAGCAGTACCGTCGGCCCGGCGGTCAGCGCCGGCCCCGCGCGCCGCCGCCCCTGCAGGAACGACCACGCCGCGGGCACGCGCACCTGGTAGCCGCGCTGCTCGGCCGCCAACGTCAGCGCCGCCAGCCGCGGCCACAGCTCGTGGTCCGGGCCGCCGTGCTCCAGGTACGCGTTCACCGGGCCTTGTGCGGGCGGGGGCAGGGCCGCCCATACGGCCGCGGGTGCGGCGATGGGCACCGTCGGCCCGACCGGGAAGCGGGCGATCCACCCGACGGCGACGGCCGCCGCGAGGGTGCCCACGACCAGCTTCCGGCCGCGCCCACCGGCGGCGGCCCAGCGCCCGGCCGGCTGCCGCACCGCCAGCCACAGGAAGAAGGCCGCGAAGGCCGCGGACTCGTGGAACACGTACGGCACCGTGGCCGGGTTCTCGGGCATGCGCCAGGCCACGGC
>JBHEPC010000184.1:0-3605 GCA_046260475.1 Candidatus Krumholzibacteriia bacterium
GGCCTGCTCGCCCTGGGGGACTATCTCGATCCGGGCCACACCTTCGCGCTCGAACAGGGTGGCACCACGATTCCGCTGACCGGAGTCGTCCTCGGCGGCAGCACCTTGTTGGCCGGGACGGTGGACCTGGGCACGGCGCCGGCCGGGGCCTACGACCTGGTCTGCCGCAGCGGGGGGGCGGCTGTCGCCACGCTCAACGGAGCCTTCGGTCTGGGCGCCGCCCCGGGCTGCGGCGACGACCAGCCCATGGAACTGCCCGACTACGCGCTCAATTCCTTCGGCAGCCAGCGCAAGGCGGCGTTCGATCCGGAGGGCCGGGTCCACTATGCCTGGCTGGGCTACAACGGGGACCTCGGCACCCACGAGGTGCACCAGTGGATCGGCGACGGCAACCGCGGTGCCTCCGACCTGGTCTACCGCTCGCCAGTACCCCTGCGGGACTTGGCCTTCGCCCTCGGTCCGGAGGGCGATCCCCACTTCGTATTCGTCGCCGACGACGGCGGCAGCGAGGAACTCCACTACATCCGGGCCGACCAGCATTTCCGCCGCGTCTTCAACGACGGCGTGCGCAGCCCCGCCCTCGCCGTGGACGCCGACCGGCGGGCCATGATCGTCTTCGAGAGCGACATCATGGCCGCCAGCTGGCTGTTCTACCTGGAGGCGGACGACGACGGACTCGGCAGCCAGACCGACCTGATCTCCGGGGCCGGGGCGCGGCAGCCCGACGTGTCCCTGGCGCCGGACGGTTTCGTGCTGACCTACGTGCGCGACTTCTGGTTCCCTGGCCTGCGCGAGGTCTGTCGCCAGCACTACGCCGACGGTTCCTGGCAGGCACCCGCAAGCATTTACTTCGGCGTGACGGTGACGTCGCCCACGGTGGCCTGGGACGGCGGCGAGATGCTGCTGTTCGGCTGGGTGCTGGACAATGCCGGCAACCAGCCGCTGCTGCACACCATGCGCATGGTCGGCGGCGTGCCCGAGGCCGTGCGCTGGCGCCTGGGCGACGGCCTGATCTACCGCTGCAGCGTGGCGGCGACCGGGCCGCGCGCCTTCCGGCTGATGACCCAGGAGAGCGAATCGGGCGTGCCCATGAAGGTCTACCTGCGCTCCGGTGACGGCAACGTCTTCCACGCCCGCCGCCGGGTCAACACCCGCGACGACGTGGACTTCCCGGTCCTGGCGGCCGAACGCGGCGGCAGCGGCCTGTTCGCCGCCTGGCAGGACTACGACCTGGGCCACACCCCGGTGTCCTACTACTTCTGCCGCAGCCCGGTGTCGGCGTTGCCGATGGACGTGGCGGCGGCAAGGGGCCTGCAGGCGTATCCCAACCCGTTCAATCCGCGCACGACCTTCCGCTTCGTCACCGCGACGCCGGGCCAAGCGGAGTTGGAGGTGTACGACCTGCGCGGCCGTCTGGTGCGGCGTCTGCACACCGGACCGTTGCCGGCCGGTGCCCATGCCTTCGTCTGGGACGGAGAGCAGGAGGGCGGCCGCCGGTCACCTTCGGGAGTCTATTTCGGCCGCCTGCGCACCGGAGGCGGCGAACTGACCGCCAAGGTGCTGCTGCTGAAGTAGTTGCGGGGGGACCCAGGGCGGTGCCCGGTCGGCAGGGGGGACTGGTCGGCCGGGTATCGCTTTGCCCTGTTATCCCTTGTGGGCGGCGGACCGGCAGTTTGCTATAATGACGGGGATCTCGTCCCTCCGGTCGCCGGGCCGGTCGGGCGTGCGATATCTGGTGGACCAAGTTATCCGGGGAGATGCCGCGTCATGAGAGCTACTATTGTGCTGATCCTTGTCCTGGCGGGAGTGACGGCCGCTGTGGCCCAGCCCATCGATCCCCAGTCCGACGGCATCGGCATCTTCTTCGAGACGGGCGGCCGGGAATACTGCGCCACCGCCCCCGCCAACACCCAGGTGACGGCCTACCTGTGCCTGACCCGGGCCAGCGACGACTCCGGCTTCCTCAGCTGGGAGGCCCGGATCGAGGCCTCGCGGCCGGCCGCCCTGGCGGGCTTCGCCATCCGCGGCGACGGCATCAACGCCGCCACGGCGCCCGAGTTCGTGGTCTCCTACGGCACACCCCTGCCCTACCAGCAGTCGACCGTCCTGATGGATATCACCGTCGACGTGGTCTGGGAGTGGTCCATCGCCCTGCGGGTGTGGCCGGCGAGTGTGCCCAGCGGCGCCGAAAAGCTGCCGGTCTACACCACCACCGCCGAGCCGGCCGTCTACAAGCCGGTGCAGTACCTGTGGGGCTGGGACGGCAACCAGGATCCCCTGTGGCTGGCGTCGATCAACGACCCCGGCTGCGCCGACGGGCCTTCGGTGCCCGCCGACGGGGCCTCCTGGAGCGCGGTCAAGGCCCTGTACCGGTAGGCTCCGCGGCGCCCGGCCCGATCATCGCGGCGAAGCGTCCCGCCGCCGCCCCCTGGCGCCGGTGGCTGGGGTAGTCGGCGTTGCAGATGGTGCAGATCCCCGTGACCGTCACCGCCGCGGCCGGCACCCCGCCCGCGGCCAGCTGGGCCCGGTTGGCGGCCCACAGGTCCAGGACGAAGCGGCCGTCGCGGGGGGTGAAGAAGGCCGCGGCCCCCGGACCGAGGCGGGCGCAGGCCTCGTCCCGCACCTCGCCCCCCACCTCGTAGCAGCAGGGACCCGCCGAGGGGCAGACGGCGGCGAAGGCCCGGGCCGGGTCGCCGCCGGCCCTGGCCATGGCGGCCACCAGCCGCGCCGTGATCCCGCGGACGGTCGCGCGCCAGGAGGCGTGGGCGAAGCCCCACACGGGGCGGGGTCCGGCCATGCCCACCAGCACCAGGGGGCAGTCGGCGGCCCGGCCCACCAGGCCCAGGCCCGGCCGGTCGGTCCACAGGGCGTCGGCCTCGCCCAGGCAACCGGGGCCGTCCGCCTTCAGCACCACGCCACCGTGGACCTGGCGCACCCAGGCGGCGTCGGCCAGGCCGATCGCCCGGGCCAGCGCCGCCACCGGGGCGGCGTGGGCTGCGGCGGCGGGATCGCCCCGGAAGTCGGGACCGGCGGCGGTGGTCCAGCCGTGGGCCCAGCCGGCCGCCACAAGGGCGGGCTCCTGACGCAGCCAGGCGGTCATGGCGTTCCTTCCTCCAGCAGGGCGGTGATGCGGGTCCGCACCTGCGGGTCCAGGGGATCCCAGACGGCGGCGCGGTCGGCGAACCAGGGCGCGGCCGCCGTCTGCACGAAGACCACCCCGGGCGGCGCCTGTTGCAGCAGCCTGACCTCCCGGGCCACCAGGGGTGCTGCCTGGGCGGCGAAGGCCTCGGTCTGGTCCCAGCCCGCGGGGGGGCGCACCCAGGCCAGGGCGACCACGAGCCCGACCGTAGCGGCCAGGGCTGCGGCCAGCCAGCCGGGCGGGGCGAGGCGCCGCCGGCCCAGGCGGGCCGCCACCCAGGCCCAGGGCCGCTCGGCCAGCCAGGGGCCGAGGGCCCAGGCGGCGACCGGCAGCAGCACTTCCAGGTGGCGCACCGAGTGGTCGAAGACCGCGTAGAGGGCCGCCGCCGGCGCCAGCGCCAGCCCCACGGCGCCGAGGTCGGCGACCGGACCGCCGGCTTGGTCCGGTGTTTCGGCGGGCGCGCCCC
>JBHEPC010000219.1:0-7495 GCA_046260475.1 Candidatus Krumholzibacteriia bacterium
CATGGGCCAGGCGCGGTTGATGTCGCCGGCGGCCCAGGCCTGCCAGAAGCGCACCATCGCCCCCGGCAGCAGGTTGCCGACCACGCTGACGGTGCCGCGGCCGCCCAGCCCGAAGACGGAGAAGTTCAGCCCGTCGTCGCCGCTGAAGACCTTCAGGTCGCAGCGCGCGATGGCCTCCTCGATCTGGGCCAGGTTCCCGCTGGCCTCCTTCAGGGCCACGATGTTGGGCTCGGCCGACAGCTGGGCCGCGGTCTCGGGCAGGATGTTCACCGCCGTGCGCCCGGGCACGTTGTACAGCACGATGGGGATGTCCACCGCGCGCGCCACCGCCCGGTAGTGGGCGAGCAGCCCGTGCTGCTGGGGCTTGTTGTAGTAGGGCGAGATGAGCATCGCCGCGTCGGCGCCCCACTGCTGGACGTCCCGGGTCTGGGCGATGGTGGTCTCGGTGGAATTGGAGCCGGCGCCGGCCACCACGGCGCAGCGGCCTGCGGCGATGGCCACGGCCTCGCGCACCAGCCACTCCCGCTCGTCACGGTCGAGCGTGGCGGCCTCGCCGGTGCAGCCGATGGGCACGATGCCCGCCACGCCGGCCGCCAGTTGCCGCTCGACCAGCGTGCGCCAGGCGCGGCGGTCCACCTGGCCGTCGGCGAAGGGCGTGACCAGGGCGGTGTAGACCCCGTCGGGCATGTCCCAGGTCTTCGCGCGGCGCGAAACGTCAGTCATCGCGGATCACCTCTCCCTTGAAGCTCGTGAGGGCGGGGCCGCGCAGGCGCAGGGCGTGGGCGCCGCGATCGACGGCGATCACCAGGCGGTCGCCGCCGCGGGTGCGCACGGTCACCGGGCTCGCGGCCCGCTCCAGGTGGCACAGTATCACCGCCGCCGCGCTGGCGCCAGTGCCGCAGGCCAGGGTCTCGGCCTCCACGCCCCGCTCGAAGGTGCGCAGCAGCCAGGCGCCGCCCGGACCGGGCGCGATCCAGTTGACGTTGGTGCCGGCGGGGCCGAAACAGGGGTCGCGGCGCAGCCGCGGCCCCCAGGTCGCCAGGTCGACGTCGTCCACCGACGGCACCGGGATCACCAGGTGGGGCACGCCGGTGTGGCAGCGGTGGTGCTCGGCCCACGGGCTGCCGGCCACGGCCACCCCCAGCTCGAGCTCCCGCCAGGGCGGCAGGGACACCTCCACGTCCCCGGGGCCGTGCACCCGGCCCTCGAGCACGCCGCCGTGGGTGTCGAAGCGGCAGGCGCCCTGGCCCGGCCCGGGCCCGAGGCCGCGCTCCGCGGCGAAGGCCACGGTGCAGCGGGCTCCGTTGCCGCACATCTCGGCCTCGCCGCCGTCGGCGTTGAAGTAGGTCATGCGGAAGGCGGCGCCCGGGCTCGCGGCCGTCCCGACGACGATCAGCCCGTCGCCCCCCACGCCCGTGCGGCGGTCACAGAGGGCGGCTATGGCCTCCCGGCTCAGGGGCCCATCCAGGTCGCGGCCGTCGAGCATCACGAAATCGTTGCCGGCGCCGTGCATCTTGGTGAAGGGCAGCGTGCGGCTCATGGCTCCTCCGGAGGCGTCGGCGGCGGGCCGGCGGTCGTGGTGTCGGCCGCCGCGGCGGTGCTGCCGGCGGCGGTGGTGTCCGGCGCAGCGGGCGGCGCCGGCCAGGGCACCAGCAACGGCAGGCTGTCCGGCAGGGTGAACCAGGTGTCGAGCCCGGGCTCCACCGGCGGCGACGCCAGCACCACCAGGGGCTCCAGGTACCAGCCGGTCGTGTCCCCGGCTGGGTCGCTCGTGCGCCATGGGAGGTCCTTGCCCAGGGCCCGCACCGCAGCCGCCGGCACCACGCCCAGGGCCGTGTCCGGGTCCACGTCCACGAAGAGGACCAGCCGGTTTTCCCCCGGCGGCACCTTGTCCACCGCGCCGCCGGTGCGGGGCACGAGGACCGTGAAGGCGGCCTCGCGGCGGGCCACCGGCCCCGGCGCCCAGCCCGTGTCCGCCTCGGCCACCGGCCGGGTGAAGGCCACCACCGACGCCGCGGCGCCGAAGAGGTCGAAAGGCGGCACCAGCAGGCGCCCGGGGGTGTCGGGCGGGTAGAGCGTCAGCACCCCCGCCGCGGCCAGGGGGGCGTCGGCGCTGGTGGCCAGGGTGTCCGGCAGCACCCGCCTGGCCTCCCGCTCCCCGGGCCGCAGGTCGCCGTCCGCGTCCACGAAGGCGCGCAGCCGCCACGGCCCGCCCGGCACCGGCAGCCAGGAGAACAGGTAGGCGCCGTCGGCACCGGTGGAGGTGCGCCGCAGCAGGGGCATGTCCTGCAGTTCGACGCTGTCCGGGGGCAGGGCGTAGAGCTCGACCACGCCGCGGGTGACCGCCGAGTCGCCCATCACCAGGACGCCGGCGATGCCGCCGCCGGGAATGGAGTCGCCGGTGGCCACGGGGAAGCGGCGGTCCCCGCGCGCCTTCACCTTGTGGGCATCGCTCAGGCGCGCCGCCAGCTCCACCACGACGGTGGTGTCCGGCGGCAGCGGCCGCTCCAGTTCGACCTCCGCCTCCACCGCGCCGTGCCAGCGGGTGCGGCGGATGCGCTGGTCGGGGAAGAAGTACAGCCAGGCGGTCGCCGGCTGCCGGTCCATCTTCTCGGAGAAGAGGAAGCGCAGGGTGCGCACCTCGCCCAGATTGACCGAGCCCGAGTCGGGGGTCGCCGCCAGCAGGCGCGGCGGGATCCTGTCCACCGGACCGCCCGGCGGCGGTTCGACCACCGCGCAGGCCGCCAGCAGGACGGCGCTGGCCAGCAGGGCCAGCCCCAGGGTCGAGGCCGGCCCCTGCCGGAAGCGCGGTCTGCCGTCGCGGCGCCGGATGGCGGCCTCCTAGCGCAGCAGCGTCGCCAGGATGGCGCGCTGCGCGTGCAGGCGGTTCTCCGCCTCGTCGAAGACCACCGCGTGCGGGCCGTCCATCACCTCGTCGGTGATCTCCTCGCCCCGGTGGGCGGGCAGGCAGTGCAGCACGATGTGCTGCGGGTCGGCCGCCTCCAGCAGCGGGGCGTTGATCTGGAAGGGCGCGAAGTCCTTGCGCCTTTTGACGGCCTCCTCCTCCTGGCCCATGCTGTAGAAGGCGTCGCCGTAGATGACGTGGGCGCCCTCGACGGCCTCCTTGGGGTCGTGGGTGATCATGAACGAGGCGCCGGCGGTCTCGGCCTTGTCCATGATGCCCGCGTCCGGCTCGTAGCCCTCGGGGCAGGCCAGGATGAAGTTGAACGGAAAGCGGATCGAGGCGTTTAGCCAGCTGTTGGCGAGGTTGTTGCCGTCGCCGACCATCACCACGGTCTTGCCCTCGATGGTGCCCAGGTGCTCCTCGATGGTCATGATGTCGGCCATCACCTGGCAGGGGTGCGTCAGGTCGGTCAGGCCGTTGACCACCGGCACGGTGGCGTGCCGGGCCAGTTCGCGCACCTCGTTGTCGTCGAACCAGCGGATCATGATGCCGTCGCACAGGCGGCTCATGACCTTGGCCACGTCGTGCACCGACTCCCGCGTGCCCAGGCCGATCTCCTTGTCGGTGATGAACAGCGACTGGCCGCCGAGCTGGCGCATGGCCACCTCGAAGCTGACGCGGGTGCGCAGGCTGGGCTTGGCGAAGACGCAGGCCAGCACGCGGTTGGGCAGGGTGTGGGGCAACTCGTGGGCGCGGGCCAGGGGCTTCTGCTCCTTGGCCAGCTCCAGGATGGCGCGCAGCTCGGGGTAGCTCCACTCGTCGATGGCCAGGAAGTCCTGCTTCGCAGCGCCGGTCGCGTCGGTCTTGTCAGCCACGGGGTGACCTCCGTCACGGGGTTCGGGTCTCAGGGCCGGTCCCGGGCGCGGGCCGGTCCTGCCGGGGTCGAGTGCCGCAAACATAGCCGATCCGCCGCCGGAGTCCACCTCCGGTTGGGCGCTGTGGTTGGGCGCTGTTCAGGGGCCCGCCGTCGCCTCGAAGTACTCGTACGGGTACTTCATGCGGGCGAACCACATGCCCTCCTCCAGGACGGGGAAGGGCTCGCCGAACAGCCCGCTGAAGAGCGCCGGGAAGGTGGCCATGGCGGTCATGTCCTCGCGCAGGGGCACCTCCAGCCCCGGCGGCAGGATCCAGGCGCTGAAGATGCCGAAGCGCTCGGTGAGGTTGGACCGCCCCGGATGATCCCAGTGCAGGTGCGAGCCCGGACCATGGTCCCCCTGGACGATGATCACCGGCGGCCGGGGCGAGGCCGCCAGGATGGCGTCCACCGTCGCCTCCAGGCGCCGCATCACGTGGGCCGCCTGGTGCTTCCAGAACACCCCGTAGGGCGTGGTCTCGCCGGGGTTGGCCTGGGTCCAGTCGTTGCCGTCGCCGAAGGAGAAGAGCCCGCGGGAGCCGAGCGGCGCGCCCCCCGGCCCCCAGACGAAGGGCGGGTGCGGGGCCAGCAGGTGGGCGAACACGAACACCGGCTGGTCCGACCGCGCCCCCTGCCGCGCCTTTGGCAGGTGGTCCAGGATGTAGTCCAGGCGGTGCCGGTGCAGGGCGTACTGCAGGTCCGCCGGCCCCCGGCCCAGGGCCCGCAGGACCAGCGGCAGGGCGCCGTCGTTCAGCACGTAGAACTCCAGGAAATTCGGGGCGATCAGCGGCCGGCGACGCTCGTCGGGCTCCCCCACCCGCGCCAGCGGGTAGCCCGAAGGGTAGGTCACCAGCCGGTAGCCGGCCTTGCGGAAGGTGCGCTCGACCCGGCTGTCGGCCACCAGGTCGGCCAGGGGCCGGCGGTCGCGGCTGCGGGGGTCGGGGATCTCCAGCAGCTTCGGCACCGGTGCCGCGTTCAGGGTCGAGGCCAGGGACAGGCCCGTCTGGGGGTAGTTGGCCCGCGCCGCCCGCAGCACCCGGGCGCCTCGCCGGCGCAGGCCGTCGGTGAGGGTGCCCTGCCGCATCCCGAACAGTTCGCCCACGGTGGCCGGCTGGCCCAGACCGTCCACCAGGATGAAGTACACGTCCGGCAGGCCGGGCCGGGCCAGGGCCCGGGTCGCCAGGGGCGCCGGCGGGCCCGGCCGGGGCTGCGGCGGGTCCATGGCGGCCTCCTCCCGCAGCTTCAGGCCCACCGGGAAGGCCACCAGCACGAGGAAGGCCGCATTCAGGGCCAGGTTGGCCGGCGCCACGTCCGGGCGCCGCCAGCGCAGCAGCACGGCCGCGGCGGCCGCGGCCCCCAGCAGCGCCAAGCTGGCGGCCGGCCCCATGGCCTCGCCCTTGACGAGCACCGCCATCAGGGGCAGGGCCACCAGCCCGGCCCGGCCCCAGTCCCGAAGCAGCAGACGCAGCAGCCCCATCAGGGCCAGCGCCAGCAGGGCCGCCAGCAGCAGCAGCCGCAGGCCGTCGCCAAGGCCGGTCAGGCGGAAGTTCTGCTGCCAGAAATGCAGCACCGGCAGCGCCCCCATCAACAGGGGGTGCCAGGGCCAGCGGCCCAGGGTACGCAGGCGGGCGGCGGTGCGGGCGCGGGCATCCACGGGCGGCTCCGTCCCCTACAGGATGTAGCGGCTGAGGTCCTCGTCCTTGACCATGGCCTCCAGGCGTTCGCGCACGAAGGGCGCGTCCACCAGCAGCGGGCCGGTGTGGCTGTCGGGCACGTCGAAGAGCACGCCGTCCAGAAGCTGGGCCAGGATGGTCTGCAGCCGCCGGGCGCCGATGTTCTCCAGCCGCTTGTTCAGCTCGGCCGCCAGGCGCGCCAGTTCGTGCAGCGCGTCCTCGGTCACCGTCAGCTGGCAGTTGTCCACCGCCAGCAGGGCCTCGTACTGGCGGATCAGCGAGCCCTCGGTGTCGCGCAGGATGCGCACGAACTCCTCCTCGCCCAGGCTGGTCAGCTCGACCCGGATGGGGAAGCGGCCCTGCAGTTCAGGGATCAGGTCGCTGGGCTTGCTCATGTGGAAGGCGCCGGCGGCGATGAACAGCACGTGGTCGGTCTTCACCGGGCCGTGCTTGGTGACCACGGTCGAGCCCTCGACGATGGGCAGCAGGTCCCGTTGGACGCCCTCGCGGCTGACGTCCGGCCCGCCGCCGCCCCGGCCGCCGGCGCCGACGGCGATCTTGTCGATCTCGTCCAGGAAGATGATGCCGCCGTTCTCCACCAGGTCGATGGCCTCGGCGGTGATCTGCTCCATGTCCAGACGCTTGTCCGCCTCCTGCTCGTGCAGGACGACGCGGGCCTTGGCGACCTTGACCCGGCGCTCGCTGCGCTGCTTGGGGAACAGGCCCTTGAGGCTGTCGCCGAAGGAGGCGTCGAACTCCTCGCCCGCGGCGGTGAAGATGTTGGCGATGGGCATGCGGCTCTGCTCGGTGACGATGGTGACCTCCCGGTCGTCCAGCACCCCCTCCCGCAGCTGGGCGCGTACCTTCTCGCGGCTGCGCTCCCAGCGGGTGCGCCGGTCGGGATCCTCGTCGCTGCCCGCCAGGGGCGGGAACAGCAGGTCCACCAGGCGGTCCTCCACCGCGCGCTCGATCTCGGCGGCGAAGCGCTCCTCGCGCTTGCGCCGGACCAGCATCACCGCGTTCTCCACCAGGTCGCGCACCATCGAATCCACGTCCCGGCCCACGTAGCCCTTCTCGGTGAACTTGGTGGCCTCCACCTTCAAAAAGGGCAGGTCCGCCAGCTGGCTCAGGCGCCGGGCGATCTCGGTCTTGCCCACCCCCGTGGGTCCGATCAGGATGATGTTGTTGGGCACCACTTCGCGGCGCAGCTCGGGCGCCAGCTGCATCCGGCGCCAGCGGTTGCGCAGGGCGATGGCCACGGCCTTCTTCGCCTCGCCCTGGCCGATGATGTACCGGTCCAGCATGGTCACGATCTCTTGGCAGGTCCACATGGGCCGGGTTTCAATCTGCCGCACGCGCATCGCCGTCCTCCTCCGCGCCCAGTTCGAGCACGGTGATGTGCAGGTTCGTGTAGATGCAGATCCCCCCGGCGATCTCCAACCCTCGCCGGCAGATGGTGGCCGCGTCCAGCTCCGTGTGCCCGACCAGCGCCCGGGCGGCGGCCAGGGCGTAGGGTCCGCCCGAACCGATGGCCGCCGCGTGGTCGTCGGCCTCGATCACGTCGCCGTTGCCGCTGACGGTGTAGACGTCGTCCTTGTCCATGACGATCATCATGGCCTCCAGCCGCCGCAGGAAGCGGTCGCTGCGCCACTCCCTGGCCAGCTCCACCGTGGCCCGCCGCAGGTGGCCCCGGTAGCGCTCCAGGTGCCCCTCGAACTTCTCGAAGAGGCTGAAGGCGTCGGCCGCGCCGCCGGCGAAGCCGGCCAGGACCTGCCCGCCGAAGAGGCGCCGCACCTTGACGGCGCCGTGCTTGGCCACGGTGTTGCCCAGGGTCACCTGGCCGTCGCTGCCGATGGCCCCGCGGCCGTCGCGCAGCACCGCCAGGACCGTGGTCGCCCGGATCGGTTCCATGGTCGTTCAGCCTTCCTTGCGGCCGCGGCCGCGGCGGCCGGAACGGGGATGCGCGGCGTCGAAGGCCTCGCGCAGCCGCCCCCGGCCAAGGTG
>JBHEPC010000260.1:0-3440 GCA_046260475.1 Candidatus Krumholzibacteriia bacterium
CACCTGGATGCCAACCTGGCCCGACGTCGCCGCCGCCGCCCCGAACTGGGGCTCGGTGGCGACCTTGGTGAAGGAGTTGTCCATCAGCGCCGCGTTGGGCAGCAGCGGCGTCAGGTCGCCGGCGGCGTCCGAGTAGCGGCCGTCGTTGGCCACGCCGTAGTCCTCGGCCACCATCTGCACCGTGTGCACGTCCGACTTGACCCGCGCCTCCTTGGCGTTGACCTGCATGCGGATGTAGTTGGGGATGGCGATGGACGCCAACACGCCGATGATGACCACGACGATCATCATCTCGACGAGGGTGAATCCTTCACGATGTTTCACGGTCATCCTCCTGAGCGGCGCGAGGGCGCCGGTCCCCCGGGTGCTTACGGCAGGAATGCGCACGGCGGTCCCTGCCGAACGGGCTGCCGCCGTGGGGCGGGCGGCACGCTCGACCGTATCTGGATCGGCCGCATCGGCCCTATCTGTAGCAAAAATCCTGCCTTGGTTCCCCGGAGGAGGCGGCGGGCAGGACGGGATGCAGCCGGCCGCGATGCGACGCGATGGGCGGCCGAGCTCCTGGCGGACCGTTGCCATCGTGCCCGGACGGCGGCCCCCGCGCTGCCAGGAATGCAACGCGGGGGCCGCGGGGCGAGGGCGGGGGCGCGTGCCGGTCAGTCCCGGGCGTGCCAGGCCGCCAGCAGTTCGGCCTCCCGGGCGGGGGACAGGCCCGCCGCGCCGTCGGCCCGGGAGTGGAGGAAGCGGTCCCGGTCCTCGTCGCCGAGGGTGGCCCACCAATCCAGCGTGCCGCGCACGGTCTCGCGGATGGGGCGGAAGACCAGGCCTGCGGCGAGGGCCCGGTCCACGTTCACGAACGGATGCCCGGCGTCCTCGCCCTCCAGGGGCACCCACACGGGCAGGTCGCTCCAGGGGGCCACCTCCATTTCGGCCAGCCAGGCGCGGTCGACCCAGGTGAAGGAGGCATCGCTGCCGGCGACGTCCTTGCAGGCCTGCAGCAGCTCGCCCATGGTCAGCTCGCCCGCGGGCGAGGTGGCGTTGAAGACTCCGGTGACGTTGCGCTCGGCGCAGTGCACGATCCAGGCCCCGAGGTCACGCACGTCGATGACCTGGGTGGGCACCTCCGGCCCGTCGGGCGCCAGCACCTCGCCGCCCTTCTGCACCCGCACGGGCCAGTAGGTGAAGCGGCCGGTGCGGTCCAGGGGCCCGACGATCAGCCCCGGCCGGATCACGCAGGTGCGCCCGGGCATGGCCTTTTGCGCGACCTGCTCGCACAGCGCCTTCAGGGGGCCGTAGTTCTCGCCGGTGATCTTGCGCACCGAGTCCACATCGGCGATCTCCTCGGCGCCGATCGTGCCCACCGGCGAGCCCTCGTGCAGTCCCGGCCGGCTGAAGTCGGCGTACACGGAGATGGACGAGATGAAGATGTACTGCCCCACCTTGTCCTTCAGCAGCCCCGCCGAGTCGTCCACGACCTTCGGGTAGTAGGCGCTGGTGTCCAGCACCACGTCCCATTCGCGGCCCTCGAGGGCCTTGAGGTCCCCGTCGCGGTCGCCGGTCAGCTTCTCCAGGTCGGGGTACAGGTCCGGGTTGGTGCGCCCGCGGTTGAAGAGGGTCACCGTATGGCCCCGGGCCAGGGCGCAGTCCACCACCGCCGGGCCCAGGAAGGCGGTGCCGCCCAGCACGAGGATGCGCAGGCGGCGCTCGGCGCGCACCCGGCTGAACTCGGCCAGGGCGTCCCCGGCCAGCAGCGGGCCGGCGGCGGCCGCGGCGCCGACGGCGGCGGAGGTCTTCAGGAAGTCGCGTCGAGTCCAGGTCATGGCTCCCCTCCCGGGGGCTGGGGCGGCGTCGCGCCCTGTCTGCGTCGCTGCGGGGCCACGAGTCGTAGCACGGCCCTACGGCGCGGCGGAAGTAAAAGATGCGCGGCCACGGGCTTCCCGGGTCGCCGGCCGCGGCCCGCCCAGGGCGGCCCAGCAGGCCCGGGCGATCGCCACCAAGGCGGCCAGCCGCACCAGTTCGGCCGCCAGCACCAGGGCGCCCGTCCCGGTGGTCACCAGGTGCCGGCTGGCGATCATGTCCGGCAGCCAGCGCGACTCGATCCCCACGGTGGCCACGGCGCCCAGGGCGAACCAGGGCAGCAGCGGGCGCAGCCGGCCGTCGCCGCGCAGGACCAGCACGTGGGCGGCGAAGGGCGCCAGCATCGGCCCGTACATGGCCATGCTCTTGAGGCTGAGCACCAGGAAGGCCGCGAACATCCAGCCCAGGTGGGCCACGGCGGCGGGAAGGCGGTCGGCCGGGGCTGCGCAGGAATGGACGGCGAACCGCCGGGTGCCCAGGGCGAAGGCCGTCAGTGCCAGCAGCGCCGAAACCACGGCGACGGCGACCGAACGGTACAGCGCCGGCACCAGCGAGGCGGCGATCACCCAGACGTTGCCGCCGGCCCAGCGCCCGGCCTCGCGCGCGACGGGCTGCAGCACGTCCAGGCCCAGCAGCCCGGCCGCGGCCAGCAGCGCCAGGGTGGCGACCAGGGGCGCGGCCCGACGCCGCCGACCCTCGCGCCCGTACAGGACCACCGTGGGCCAGGCCAACAGGCCCAGGGCCTTGCAGCCCAGGAAGGCCAACGCGCCCCAGGCGCCCGCGGCCAGGTGCCCGCCGCGCCGGGCCGCCACCAGGGCGATCCCGGCAAAGGCGGCGATCAGGATGCTGTTGTAGCCGCCGACGCCCACCCAGTAGACCTGCAGGGGCGAGGTGACGATGAGCCACGCCGTACGGCTGCCCGCCAGGCTGCGCCCGTCGGCCCGGTCGGCGCGCAGCAGCGCGGTCACCAGGGCGCCCTCGGCCAGCAGCATCACCACTACGACGGCTCCGGGGGAGGGCCAGACCAGGACTGCCGGCGCCAGCAGGGCGTGGAACAGCGGCGAGTAGCTGGTGGCGAAGCCGGCGTAGGGCAGGCGACCGGCCAGCAGGGCCTGCGTCTCCGGCAGGTAGAACGCCACCGGATCGGAGTACCGCACCAGGTGCGGGGCCAGGACGTAGAGGGCGACCGCCGCCCCCAGGCGCAGCGTCCAGGCCGCGGCGGCACCCCGCCGCAGCCACGTCTCCTCGCGGGGCCGCCTGCGCAGGGCCATGAGCACGCCGGCCGACGCCGCCGTCACCAGCAGGCAGGCCGCGAACTTCGCCAGGGCAGGGGTCATGGGCTCGCTCCGCTTCCTAGGCCTGCGCCTCGGCGCCCACCAGGTGCACCGTGCGCGTGGGGAAGGCCACGCTCAGGCCCAGCTCCTGGACCATCTCCATCAGGGCCAGGTTCACCTCCTGGCGCACGGCCAGGTGCCGTGTCCAGTCCGTCGTGCGGGTGAAGCAGTAGACGAACACGTCCAGGCTCGAGGCCCCGAACTCGGTGAACTTCACCAGCATGAACTCCTGGTCGATCTCCTCGTGGC
>JBHEPC010000251.1:0-2927 GCA_046260475.1 Candidatus Krumholzibacteriia bacterium
GCCGAGTGGCCCGACGTGGCCGAGGGCCGCTTCGGCGCCATGATGGCGGTCGAGCTGGTGAACGACGGCCCGGTGACCCTGATCCTCGAGCGGGAGGCGGAGGCGTGAGCCCCACCAGCCCCTTCATCCCCTGGCCCGACGGCCGCCGGCTGGTGCTGGCCTCGCGCTCGCCGCGCCGTGCCCAGCTGCTGGAGACGGCGGGCATCCCCTTCCGGGTGCAGCCCGCCCCGGACGTGGAGGAGGTCCTGGCGGCCCGCCTGCAGGCCGCGCGCACGCACCCGGCCCGCTACACCGAGCTGCTGGCCCACGCCAAGGCGCAGGAGGTGGCCGACCTCGCCCCGGGCGAGCTGGTCCTGGGCGCGGACACCATCGTGCTGCTGGACGGCGACGTGCTGGAGAAGCCGCGGGACCGGGCCGACGCGGTGCGCCTGCTCGGCCGCCTCTCCGGCCGCACCCACACGGTGATCACGGCGATCGCCCTGGTGGGCGGCCCCGCCGGCCGCGGCCTGGCGGTGCACGAGCGCACCGAGGTGGACTTCGTGCCCCTGGACGCGGCCTGGATCGAGGCCTACGTGGCCACGGGCGAGCCCATGGACAAGGCCGGCGCCTACGGCATCCAGGGCTACGGCGCCCTGATGGTCGCCGGCGTGCGCGGCTGCTACTTCAACGTCATGGGCCTGCCCCTGGCCCGCCTGGGCGCGCTGCTGCGCACGGTGCTCGCCCCGAAGGAGTCCGCATGAGCACCACCCTGCCCTTCCCCTTCCCCGTGGTCGCCTGGGACGACGCCGCCGGCGAGGTCGTGCTCATCGACCAGACCCGGCTGCCGGGCGAGCTGGTGTTCCGCCGCTGCGCGGACGTCCCCTCCCTCTGCCGCGCCATCGTCGAGTTGGCCGTGCGCGGCGCCCCGGCCATCGGCGTGGCGGCGGCCTGGGGCCTGGCCCTGTCCTGGCGCCGGGCCCGGACCAGGACCGGGGGCGGCGACGCGGCCGCCCTGCTGCCGCGGCTGGAGGCCGATCGCGCGGCCCTGGCGGCCACCCGCCCCACGGCGGTCAACCTGTTCTGGGCCCTGGATCGCTGCGGCGGCCTGGCGCGGCGGCTGGTCACGGCCGGCGCCGACCCCGCGGCCATCGACGCGGCCCTGTGCGCCGAGGCCCAGGCGGTGCGCGATCAGGACGTGGCCATGTGCCGGGCCCTGGGCGAGGCCGGTGCTCGCCTGCTGCCCGCGTGCGCGACGGTGCTGACCCACTGCAACGCCGGCGGCCTGGCCACCGCCGGCTACGGCACCGCCCTGGGCGTGGTCTACGCCGCCCACGCCGCCGGCCGCGGCGTGCGGGTGTACGCCGACGAGACCCGGCCCCTGCTGCAGGGCGCCCGCCTGACGGCCTGGGAGCTGGCGAACCAGGGCGTCGAGGTCACCGTGGTCTGCGACGGCGCCGCGGCCACCCTGCTGCGCGAAGGCCTCATCGACGCGGTGATCACCGGCGCCGACCGCATCGCCGCCAACGGCGACACGGCCAACAAGATCGGCACCTACCCGCTGGCGGTGCTGGCCGACCGCCACGGCGTGCCTTTCTACGTCGCGGCGCCGGCCTCCACCTTCGACCCGGACACCGCCGGTGGCGAGGCCATCGTCATCGAACAACGCGACCCGGCCGAGGTCCACGGCTTCGGCGGCGTGCGCTTCACCCCTGCGGGCGTCGGGGCCTGGAACCCCGCCTTCGACGTGACGCCCGCCGAACTGGTCACCGCCTTCATCACCGAGCACGGGGTGCTGCGGCCGCCGTTCGCCTCGTCCCTGGTCCCCGTGCTGGCGCGACCCTAAGGAGCACCATGCGCCTGTTCTTGTTGCTGGCCGGCCTCAACGGCTTCGTGGCCGTCGCCCTGGGCGCCTTCGGGGCCCACGGCCTGAAGGCCCGCCTGGCCGCCCTGCCCGACGGCGCCCAGCGCCTGGAGTGGTGGCAGACCGCCGCCCAGTACCACCTCGTCCACGCCCTGGCCCTGGGGCTGGTGGCGTTCCTGGCCTTCCGGCTGGGCGACGGTGCCGCCTTGCCCCGCACGGCGGGCTGGGCGTTCCAGGTGGGCATCCTCCTGTTCAGCGGCAGCCTCTACGCCATGACCCTGACCGGTACGCGCGCCCTGGGCGCGGTCACGCCGCTGGGCGGGGTGGCGTTGCTGGTGGGCTGGGCGTGCGTGGCCTGGGGGGCGACCCGGCTGGGTTGAGAGGGCGGTTGCGCCCTTGCTTGTGCCGCGGGGATCTGCGCTGCACGCGCCGGCCCCCGCCCCGACCTCGCCGGCTCCTCCCGCCCGGGTCAACCTGCCGGCAGGTCCGCCGCCGGCCCGCCCACACCCCGCTCGTGCCAGAGCCGATGGCAGGCGGCGCAAAGGGTCACGAGGTTCGCCGACGCGTTGGTCCCGCCGCGCTCCCGTGGCACCACGTGGTGGACTTCGAGGAACCTGGTGCGCCCGCAACCTGGCGCTTGGCAACGGTGCCGATCCCTGACGAGGACCTCGCGCCGCACCCGGGGCGCGATCGTGGCGGCATTGCGTCGCCCGGGCCGCACCAGGACCGCGTCGCAGCGCAGCCGGCCGGCGTCGGCGCGGCCCACCGGGCGAGGGCCGGCGTCGGCGGGGATGGTGAGGGCGCCGTCTTTGTCCTCGTGGACGTGGATGTGCACCGGAGGTCCGGATAGATGGGCCCCCCGGGGGGCCTTTTTCGGATCCATCTTCTCTTCCTGCTTCGCCTCGACCAGCGCGGCCAGCGCTTCGAGCAGCAGCTCGGCCCGGTCCGCCGGCGCCCCGCCCAGCTTGTGCAGCCTTTCGACGAGGGCCGCGCGCCGCGCCTCCTGCTCCGGCGTCAGCTCGATGGTCAGGCGTACGGGCAGTTCTTTGGGCGCGACCACCGTCGGCAGCGCCGGCAGCAACTCACC
>JBHEPC010000276.1:0-7178 GCA_046260475.1 Candidatus Krumholzibacteriia bacterium
GACCTTCTACCACAATACACGGCAGAGCCATGATCCATCTGATCGCCTTGATCGCTTCATAGCCAGCCAGGAATCCAACTCTGCCCATTCCAGTGTCCACTATGATATGAATCCGGGCGTCCGTGGAGGCTGCTGCCGCCGCTGCCGACCACAGTGGTGCGCGTGGCCGAGAGCGGCATCGACGCCCGCGCCCAGGTCGTGGACCTGGCCGGCTGCGGCGCCGACGCCTTCCTGGTCGGGCACGCGCTGCTGAAGCACGCCGACCCCGGCCGCAAGCTGCGCCAGCTCCTGGGCGTCGAGCCCGAACGGGCGCCCCTGGTGAAGGTGTGCGGCCTGACCACGGTCGACGACGCGCGGGCGGCCCACGCCGCCGGCGCCGGCCTGCTGGGCCTGATCTTCGCCCCCAGCGCCCGCCGCGTGACCGTGGACACCGCCCGCGCGATCCGGCGCGCCGTGCCCGGCGCCCGCCTGGTGGGGGTGTTCCGCGACGAGGATCCGGCGCAGGTGGCCGCCACCGCCGCCGCCTGCGGCCTGGATCTGCTGCAGCTGCACGGCGCCGAGACCCCGGCCGCGTGCGTGGCGCTGCGCGACCGCACGGGGCTGCCGGTGATCAAGGCCCTCGAAGCAGGGCCGGAGGCCGGCCCCGACCTCGTGGCGCGGGCCCGGGCCTACGCGACGGCCTACCTGCTGCTGGACCTGCCCAAGGGCGCCGCCGGACCCGCGGACGGGACCCCGGACCCTCGACTCACGGCCGCCGCCGCGGCCCTGACCGCCGAAGGGCGGCAGGTGCTGCTGGCCGGCGGCCTCGAACCCAGCCACGTGCGGGCGGCCCTGGCGGCCGCACCCGCGGGCATCGACCTGTGCCGCGGCGTGGAGGCGGCGCCGGGCCGCAAGGACCCGCACAAGCTGGCCGCCCTCGGCCGGGAGGTATGTCCGTGAACCCGAGCATCCTCAGGACCGATGGGCCCGGCCGCTTCGGCGGCTACGGCGGCCAGTTCGTCCCCGAGACCCTGATCCCCTGCCTCGAGGAGCTGGACGCGGCGCGTCTGGCCGCCGCCGCCGACCCGGCCTTCGCCGCCGAGCTCGCGCTGTTGTCGGCCGACTACGCCGGCCGGCCCACGCCCCTGTACCGGGCCCGGCGCCTGGAACAGGCCTGGGCCCCCCGCGCGCGCCTGTACCTCAAGCGCGAGGACCTCAACCACACCGGCAGCCACAAGATCAACAACTGCCTGGGGCAGATCCTGCTGGCGGTGCGCATGGGCAAGTCCCGCATCGTGGCCGAGACCGGTGCCGGCCAGCACGGCGTGGCCACGGCCACGGTCTGCGCCCTGGCCGGCCTGGAGTGCGTGGTGTACATGGGCGCGACCGACGTGGCCCGCCAGGCCCCCAACGTGGCCCGCATGCGGCTGTTGGGTGCGCAGGTGGTGACCGTCACCGCCGGCAGCGCAACCTTGAAGGACGCCACCAGCGAGGCCATCCGCGACTGGGTGACCCACGTCAAGGACACCCATTACATCATCGGCTCGACGGTGGGGCCCCACCCCTACCCCACGCTGGTGCGGGACTTCCAGGCGGTGATCGGCCGCGAGGCCCGTGCCCAGATCCTGGCGAAGGAGGGCCGCCTGCCCGACCGGGTGGTCGCCTGCGTCGGGGGCGGCAGCAACGCCATCGGCATCTTCAGCGGGTTTTTGGACGACCCGGTGGCCCTGTTCGGGGTCGAGGCCGCCGGCAGCGAGCTGGGCCACAGCCAGGCCCTGGGCCGGGGCCGGCCCGGCGTGTTGCACGGCTCCTACAGCTACCTGGTGCAGGACGACGACGGGCAGGTGATCCCCGCCCACTCCATCGCCGCGGGCCTGGACTACCCGGGCGTGGGCCCCGAGCACAGCCACCTCAGGGACACCGGCCGCGCCGTCTACGCCGGGGTGGGCGACGCCGAGGCCCTGGCCGCCTGCAGCGAGGTGGCGCGCCTGGAGGGCATCATCCCCGCCCTGGAATCGAGCCACGCCCTGGCCTTCTGCAAGACGCAGTTGGCCCAGGAGGGGCCGGACACCGCGCCCCTGGTCATCGTCAACCTCTCCGGGCGCGGCGACAAGGACATGGCCGGCCTCGAGGCCGGGCTGGACGCCGCCCCCGGCGAAGGCTCCGCGGAGGCGGCACCATGACCAGCCTGCTGGCGCGCACGGCCGAGGATCTGCGCCGAAGCGGCGCCATCGCCGTCGTGCCCTTCCTGACCGCCGGCTACCCGGACGCGCCGACCAGCCGGCGCCTGCTGGCCGAGGCGGCGGCGGCCGGCTGCCGCCTGGTGGAGATCGGCGTGCCCTTCAGCGACCCGGTGGCCGACGGGCCGGCCATCCAGCTGGCCTCGCGCCGGGCCCTGGACGGGGGCATGACCCTGGCCGGGGCCCTCGAGCTGGCCAGGCACGCCGCCCGGGACCTGCACCTGGTGCCGGTGGTGATGGGCTACCTGAACCCGGTGCTCGCGTTCGGGCCCGCACGCTTCGCCGCCGCCTGCGCCGCGGCCGGCGTGGCGGGGGTGATCGTGCCGGACCTGCCGCTGGAGGAGGCGGCCGGCCTGCGGGCGGTCCTGCGGGAGCATGGCGTCGACCTGGTGGATTTGGTGGCCCCCACGAGCGGGCCGGAGCGCCTGGCCGCCTACGGGCGGCAGGCCGCGGGCTTCCTCTACCTGGTCTCGACCACCGGCGTGACCGGGGCGGGCGTCGGGCAGGACATCACCGGCTACGCGGCCCGGGTCCGGGCCCACTGCGGCCTGCCGCTGTACGTGGGGTTCGGCATCGGTGACGCGGCATCGGCGGTCCGGGTGGCCGCCGCCGCCGACGGGGTGATCATCGGCAGCGCCCTGCAGCGGCTGGTCGCCGGGGCGGCCTCGCCCGACGCGGCGGTCGCCGCGGTCGGCGCCTTCCTGCGGGAGATCGTCGCCGCGGTGGCGGGCGTGCGCCGGGATTCCGGTTGAGAAACCCCGGGACCGGTGATAGCTTGACGCCACCATGTGGGAAGCCCTCACCAACAGCCCGCTGATCGACGTCCTCGACATCCTGATCGTGGCCTTCCTGCTGTATCGCCTGATCGTGTTCATCAAGGACACGCGGGTGATCCAGATGTTCCTGGGCCTGGCCTTCCTGGTGGTCCTGTCCTCCGTGGCCAGCGCCCTGGGCATGATCGTCGTCGGCCGGATCATCGGCACCCTGCAGACGGTGTGGGTGGTGGCCTTCATCATCATCTTCCAGCCCGAGCTGCGCGCCGCCCTGACCAACCTGGGCCTGCGCCGGGGTTTCGGGCTGTTCCAGGCCGAGGCCGAGATCCCCGCCGAGGAGGAGCTGCTGCAGGCGGTCGGGCGCATGAGCAAGCGCGGCCTGGGCGCCCTGATCGTCATCGAGCGCGAGGTGCGCCTGAACAACTGGATCAAGAAAGGCGTGCTCCTGGACGCGGATATCTCCGCGGCGACGCTGGAGGCGATCTTCACCGTGCCCGGCCCCCTGCACGACGGTGCGGTGATCATCAGCCAGGGCAAGATCGCCGCCGCGGCGGTGATCCTGCCCATCACCGAGCGTGAGGAGCTGGGCTACGTGCTGGGCACCCGGCACCGGGCGGCCCTGGGCATCAGCGAGCAGTCCGACGCCATCGTGCTGGTGGTCTCGGAGGAGACCCGGGCCATCAGCGTGGCCCACGGCGGCGAGATCCGGCGCGGCCTGACCCCGGACGACCTGCGCGCGGAGATCGAGCGCATCTTCCTGCGCAAGAGCGGCGGCGGCGGGCGGCGGCGGCGGCGCTCCGACCGGTCGGCCGAGAACACCGGCGACACCCCGCCCGCCGGCTGAGCCGGGGCGCCGGCGGATCATCCCCGACGGCAGGAAGGGGCCCGCGCCGGTCGGCGCGGGCCCCTCCGTCTTTCGGCCTGCGCGGTGCGCCTCAGCCCACCGGCTGCAGCTGGGGCGGCGCGACGGTGCGGCGCCGGACCGCCGTCGGCAGCACCGCCCGCAGGAACACCTCCACCAACTCCGGATCGAACTCGGTGCCGCACCTGTCCCGCAGCACCTCGGCCGCCGCCTCCGGGCGCAGGACCGTCTTGCCCATGGTCCCGGTCACGAGCGCCGTGTAGCATTCCACGATCGCGACCACGCGCGCCGACAGGGGAATGTCCCGGCCCTTCAGGCCGCGGGGGAAGCCCTTGCCGTCGACGCGCTCGTGGTGGCAGCGCACGACTTCCGTGATGGTGCTCGAGAGGTTCAGGCCCGCCAGCAGGGATGCACCCTCGTCCGGATGGCGCCGGAAGCGGTCCCGCAGCTCGGGCGCCAGCGCCGTCTCGTCGCTCTTGTCGAACAGGCCGATGTCCCGCAGCAGGCAGCCGTAGATCAGGTCCCGCTCCTGGTCCGGCGGGAACGCCATCACCCGGGCCAGCCGATTGACGTGGGCCACCATGGCCATGGCGTTGGCGTCGGTGCCGAAGCAGCGCTTCTCGCGCAGCGAGACGAGGATGCGCACCAGCTCCAGGTTCACGTCCGCGTTGTCGACGCTGCCGTCGTAGCGGTGCAGCAGGCGCGCGGTCTCGGTGAACAGCTCCTCCAGCAGGCTCGTCGTGTCGTCGCAGGTGAAGTCGGGATTCAGCTCCAGCAGGATGGTGCCCAAATGCTCGCTGTCCCACTTCAGGGAGACCAGCCAGTCCACGCCCGCCTCGCGCAGATCCTGGCGGTTGGCCTTGAAGAACCCGGGCATGTTCTCCACGGCGACCGGGCGTTCCATGGTGCCGAAGAAGAGCTGCAGCTTCTCGCTGCCCAGGTCCAGGCCCATCCACGCGTCGTCGCCGCCGAGCATGACCTGCGGCCGCGCCCGGTCCGGCGCCAGGAAGCCCAGCTGCGTGACCGGCAGCACCGGCCACGAGTGCCGGGCGAAGATGCGCCAGAAGTGCGGCCGGTCCACGGCCTCGGGCAGGTCCAGGGCCAGCTGCAGCAGGACCTCGGCCGGCGAGGTGCCGTCGGCAGCCCAGGCGGGCTCGTGCTTCTCGGCCTCCTCGTCGGAGTAGCGGGTCTCCGCCAGCACGCCCTCGTCCTTGGCCGTCAGCACCCGCATCAAAAGTTCGAGGGCGAAGTTCTCGGCGACCGAGTACTCGCGCTCGTCCCCCTCGCGGCGCAGCAGCACCATGGCGACGAGGCCCTCGTCCAGGTTCACCGGCAGGATGATGTCCGGATCGAGCGCCTCCAGCAGGGCGGTGTCCTCCTCGCCCAGATCCTCGGCGCCGATGTCCAGCAGGGTCAGCGGCCGCTGGGCCGCCGCCACCGCCTGCACCAGGCCGCAGTCGCAATGCACGCGGCGCTCGCCCGTGGGGTCGACCATCTGATCGCCCCGGCGGGACAGGAGCATCGTCTCCTCGGCCAGGCCGTGGCTGAACAGCAGGTTGCCCAGGTCGCGGACGAAGGCCGCCTTGTCGGCGTGGTCGGCCCAGCGACCCAGGGAGGCCACGGCGTCGGACAGGGACATGTACTGGTGGTCCTTGCGGCGGCCGGTGCCGGCCGGTTCGCAGGACATGCCCCCGAGCACGGTGTCCAGAGCGGGATCGTAGGCGTCGTCGTCCCCGTCCGCTTCCGCGCAAGCCACGGCGCCTACCGCGAACTCTTCCTCCGCGTCCTCCAGGGTCCCCGCTGCGGTCTCGCCGGTGGCATCGGCGGCCTCGGGGCCGCACACGGCCACGGCCGCGTCGACATCCGGGAAGAAGCGCAGCGGCAGGTCGGTGAACTTCTGGGTCAGGAAGCGGGCGACCAGGTCGCCGGCCCCGCAGAACACGGCCTCGCCGCCGGCGGCGACGAGGCGCTCCTGGAAGTCGGCCAGGGCGCGGGCCCCGC
The DNA here is from genome assembly GCA_046260475.1 of Candidatus Krumholzibacteriia bacterium. Taxonomy (GTDB): domain Bacteria; phylum Krumholzibacteriota; class Krumholzibacteriia; order LZORAL124-64-63; family LZORAL124-64-63; genus JACZKN01. The sequence goes on from JBHEPC010000276.1 coordinate 5,856, forward strand.
CGCCGCCCAGGGCCGACATCTGCGCCAGGTCCAGGACCACGCGCAGTTTGCCCCGCTCGAGGCACTTGTCGGCGAGTTCCCGCAGGCGGTCACGGTCGCCCGGACCGACGGTGCCGGCCACGCGGACGCCGAACAGGCCCGGGTGCAGCAGTTTCAAAGGTTCGAAGCGGGTCGCCATGGTCTGCTCCTGGGACTGCGTTTGCTCGCCTGGTCCGGCCGCGTCGGCCGGCGCTCCCCCGGCGCCGGCTCCGGCGCGTCACACCAGCGACTCGGCCAGCCAGTTGTCGAGCACGGACCTGAGGAACCGCCACTCGCTGCCGACCTTCTTCGCCGGGATCTTCCCTTCTTTCGCCAATCTGCAGACCGTCTTAACGTGCATTTTCAGGTAATCGGCGGCTTCCACCGACGTCATCACCTGGCTGATCGGATCGTCCCCCCCGATGTAGATCCTGGACTGATCCCTGTTGTCGGGCATGGGTGGACTCCTTCCCAGTGGATGTGGACCCGGGCGTGCCTTGACACGCGATGTATCACGAAACAGCAAACACCGTGCCCCGGGTCGGAGGGCCCGCGAAACCGTTGATCATGACTGTAATAAAGGAGTTGAAGGGAACCCTGAGGCAGCTCCGGGAGCAGGCGGGACGCCCGTGCCGGTGCAGGATACCGCAAGAATCAACGCCCCGTTGCAATCCGCAAGGCCCCGGTCAGCCATTGCCGGGGGCCGCGGGCGCGGGCAGCTGCTCGGCCCGCCATGGTTCGGGCCAGACGGCGTCCGCCCCCACGGCGCGGGCGCGGCGCGCGCGCACCCGGTCGCTGCCGCCGCCCGAAGCCACCAGCACCAGCGGCGGGCCGATCCCCTCGCCCAGCAGGCGGCGCAGGCGGAGCAGGTGGTTGGTGGGTTCCTCGTTATCGCAGAGGATGAGCACCGGAGCAGCGGGTCCCGCCAGCAGAACCGGCACGTGGGCGGGGTCGGCGACGCTGACGGTCAGGCGACCGGCGGCGTCCAGGCGGGAGGCCAGCACGCCCCGCAGGAAGGGGCTGGCCACCAGCAGCGCCACCGGACCGGCAGGGGCCGCGTCCGCGGGCACCGGGGCCGGGGCCGGCGCCGGCGCCGGCGCCGCCTCCGCCTCCGCCGCGGCGAGGAGCGACCACCCGGACCCGACGCCCAGCGCGGCGGCGGTCAGCCCGTCGTCGTAGCGCCGCAGCAGCGCGGCCAGCCGGGCGTCGGCCAGGGCGAGGGCAGCCGTGAGGTCCGGATGCAGGGCGCCGCCCGCCTCCAGGGCGGCGGCGACCGCCTCGAGGCCCGCGGCCAGGTCCGCGAAA
>JBHEPC010000278.1:0-7710 GCA_046260475.1 Candidatus Krumholzibacteriia bacterium
GGGCCGCACGGATCTGCCGGGGGGCGATTTCGCGGAGCTGGAAAAAAGCATCCGGGAGCGCATCTACACGCTCCCGGACGAGACGGTCGTGGTTCCCGGGCACGGGCCCGCCACCACCGTGGGCAGGGAGAAGGCGACGAATCCGTTCGTCCGCGCCTAGGCGGCTAGTCCTCGGTCGCGACTTCCGCACCGGCGGCGGCGGCCAGGGCCCCCGCCTCGGCGGCCTCGCGCTTCTCGACCTTCAGCTTCTCGAGCTTCTGGTGCTTCTTGAGGAATTCCTTCTTGATCCAGTCCCGGTAGAGGCTGGCGCCCAGGCATCCCGAGTCGTAGGCGTAGATGCTCTGGAAGTTGGCCGGCGCCTCCTCGATCTTGATGTTGCTGGTGATGATCGTCCGGAAGATGTCCCCCGCCGGGAAGACCTGGCCCAGCTCCCGGCGCACCTGCCGCTGCAGGGGCGTGCGCCCGTCCTTCTGGGTGATGAGCACCCCCAGGACCTGCAACCAGACGTTCTGGCGCTCCTGCACCCGCTCGATCAGGGTCTTCATCTGGTGCAGGGACGACACCGCCAGGCCGCTGCACTGGGTGGGGATCAGGGCGTAGTCGGCGGCCACCAGGGCGTTCTGGGTCAGCACCCCGAGGTTCGGCGGCGTGTCGATGATGATCCACCCGTAGGACGTGGCGAGGGCTTCCACCACCTTGGCCAGGCGGTCGGTGATCTGGGTCTTGGCCATGCTCTCAAGCGACGGGTTCGAGGGCAGGATGTCGATGTTCTCGTCGTAGATCGTCGAGGCGATGCCGTCCTGGGGCGTGATGGCCCGGCGCAGCACGTCGAAGACGCTGCGCGCCGGCGGCTCCCCGTCCAGCTTGCCCAGCAGGGTGCTGGTGGCGGACCCGTGGGGGTCCATGTCGATGATCAGGCACGAGGACGTCACGTCGCTGTAGCGGGTCAGCCCGGCGGCGAGGTTGATCGCCGTGGTGGTCTTGCCGGTCCCGCCCTTGTGGTTGACGACCGCAATCACGTTGCTCATGGAAGGGATCCCCTGCCTGTTGGGATGGTCTCCGGTAGGTGACGGCAAGCGTCCAATATAGATGCGTTGGCGGGGAGCCGAAAGAAAAAAGCCGCCGGCAACGCCAATTGTCCTCTGCGGTGGACAATCGGGGCCGGCACGGTGGGGTTCAGGGCCGTGGGCGGGTGGTAGAGAACGTGTGGGCGATGGCGTCCATGCGGCGGAAGAAGTCCATCTTGTCCATGCCGGGGGCGTAGACCAGCATGTCCACGCAGAAGATGCGGCCCCGGTCCGGATCCGGGACGAAGTAGCACCAGAAAGGACCGCCGCCGGCGAAGCGGTTGCCGGTCCAGGCCCCTTCGAGCTTCACCACGGGGATCCCGCCGAGTTCGGTCTCGCTCCAGACGAAGCTCTCGGGCACGATCTGCTCGTCGTGCATGGCCTCGCCCAGGCGCGCCCGCATGGCCGCCAGCACGTCCCGGTCGGCCAGCCAGGCCTCCGGGTCGGCGGCCTGCTCCCAGCCGACGGTCAGGCCGCGGGAAGGGCCGTTCTGCATCAGCTCGATGCCCGGATAGCCGTCCGGCTCGACCTGGTTCTGGCGGTAGGCCGCGGGGATCTCCAGGAAGAAGCCGAATCGCTCCCACAGGACCGTCATCAGGCGGTCGTCCAGGCCGTCGTAGCGGTTGCGGCGCAGGATCCGCTCCCGGGCGCTCGTCTGGTAGATGCCGCGGATCTTCTCGGCGTTGCGCATCAGCAGGCTGCCCAGGCTGTTGCGGTCCCGGGAGGCCACGACCACCGCCAGCTGGTAGGTGGACCAGGGGTCCTTGACCTGGACCAGGCCGCCCCCGCCGGCGGTCAGGCGCTCCCAGGCGTCCTTGGAGACGATGCTCCGGGCCGCCTTCTCGACCGGACCGCCGCCACCGATCTCCACCGCCAGCAGGACGTTCTTGTAGCCCTTGGCCAGGTCCCACTTCTGCGGCGGGTAGACGTCCGCCTTGAAGGCCGGCTCCTGCTTGATGACGAACACGTGGCTGGTGTTGAACTCGGCCAGGAAGCGGTTGGCCGCCGGCTGCAGCGCATCGTCGGACACGACGACGGCCAGGTCACCGTAGGACCCGGCCGCCATGAAGATGCCCTTGTCCTTGTCCATGCCGCAGCCGCCGAGAGCCAGGGCGACCAGGGCGGTGAGGGCCGTGACGGCCAAAAACCTCTGCAAGACGCTGCTCCCGGGTCGGGGTGGACCGTGCGTGGGCCGGCCCACCCATCCAGCGGCCGGCTACTGCCCTACCGGTAGATCTAGGGCCGGGGTCCGGGCGGTGTCAAGCTGGCTCTGCAGGCTGCGCAGCTGGCGCTGCATCTGGAACACCTGGCTGCGCAGCTGGCGGTTCTCCTGCTGCAGGCGGGTCTGGTCGCGCAGGTCGTCCACGCTGCGGTAGCTCCAGTTGCGGTCCAGCCAGGCCGGACGCCCGCCCAGCAGGGGTGCCGCCCCCTGCGTGGAGACCGGGCGCTGGCCCGAGCCCGTGCCCAGGCCGATCCAGCCGCCCCGCGGGTCCAGGTCCAGCCGGTCGCCGCCGCCCGCAGCCGTGCCGACCAGCGCCGTGGGCAGGGTCCCGCCCGCGCCGCCGGGCTGCTGGGCCTGGCGCGGCCCGACCAGCATCGCCACGGCCAGGACCGCCGCCATGCCGACGGCCGCAGCGGCGCCGAAGTTCCGCCACCATGTGCCCCGGCCGGCCCGCTGGTCCTGCCAGGGATGGATCGCCTGGGCGGCGGCCTGGGCCAGGGTCTGGTTCAGGCGCAGCTGCAGGCGCCATTCGAAATTCTCCGAGAGCTCCGGCTCGGTGGCGGCCAGCAGGCGGTGGCCCACCGCGAGATCCTCGCGATAGCCGCGGCACTCGCCGCACAGGTCCAGGTGCCGGGTCAGACCCGCCGCCCGGTCCGGCGGCAGCTGCCCGTCCAGATCGAGACTGATGAATTCCCTCGCCTTGGTGCAACGCATCGGAACCTTCCTTGCCTTTCGTCTTCTGTCTATTCCCGGTCGCCGTAGTCCTCGGCCGCCCGCGCCTCGATCCGCTCCAGCTCCGCCAGCAGCGTCTCGTTGCGCAGCAGCGGCTTGATGGCCTGGCGGAAGCGGGTGCGGGCCCGGTTGATCCGCGAGCGCACGGTGCCCAGCTTCAGGCCCGTGACCTGCTGGATCTCCTCGTAGCTGAGCTGCTCGACCTCCCGCAGCAGGAAGGGGATCCGGTATTTCTCCGGGATCCGCCTCGTGGCTTCGGCCATCAGCTCGGCCAGCTCCTCCCGGTGGATCCCCTCCGAGGGGTCCGCCGCCGTGTCCGCCGGATCCACCGGCACCTCGTCGTCCTCGGGCGCGGGGTTCAAACTGATCAGCAGCGGCCGCCGCGAACGCTGGCGCATCTTGTTGCGCACCAAATTGGTGGCGATGGTGAAGACCCAGGTGGAGAACTTGGCGATCTCCCGGTACTTGTCCGCGTGGAGGTAGACCCGGATCAGCGTCTCCTGGGTCAGCTCCTCGGCGAGCACCGGCTCCTTGACCATCCGCAGGATGAAGCTGAACAGGCGGCCCTTGTAGCGGGCCACCAGCTCGTCGAAGGCCTTGCGCTGGCCGTTCTGGACCAGGACGATGAGATCCTCGTCGCGCACGCCGCGCAGGTCGGCCCGCGCCTGAACGGGGCTGCCGTGGACGTGCTCGTCGCGGGACAGGTTCATCGCTCGCTCCCTCGGCTTGCGGACGGATGGGGCCGCTCCGATGTTGAACCCCCGAACGGGGGGCGGGTTCCCGGATTCTGCGGATTCTTCTGCGGATTTTCCGGATCCTGCGGCCCCGGGTCCAGGAGGTCCGCCAGGGGCCACAGGGGCACGAAAACCTCGTCGGGCGCGTAGGCGACCGGCAGGCCGCGCAGCGCCGTGATGGTCAGGCTGCCCGGACGGCGGGACGAGCGCACCGCCAGGGCACCGCCGGCGGCGGGATCGCCCCGCCGCACCACCGTCAGCACCTCGCCGGGGCCACCGCGGCCGCGGCCGCGGGCAGCGAGGGCGGCGCGGAAGCCCGGCGACGGCCCGGCCGGAGGTAGGACATGGCGCCAACGCGGCCCGCCGCCGGCGGGGTCGGCCACGGCCTGGGCCACCGCACGCAAACCCGCCGCCAGGTCGGCCGGCAGGCGCCGCCATTCCCGGTCCCAGGGCTGCAGGACGGCATCCCCGACTGCCGGCAGCACCAGGGTCCAGCCCCGGCCTTGCCGGGCCAGGAGGCTTGCCAGCGCAACCGGGCCCTCGCCCACCTCGGCCCGGCAGGTGCCGTCCGGCCCCGCCAGGAGGGCCACCGTTCCGTCGGCGCCGCGGCCCAGGAACGCCCCCCGCCAGGCGGCCACCTGCAGGGTGCCGGCAACCGTCTCCGCCGGCTGGGCCGCCGCGGCCGCGGCCCAGCCGACAGTCAGCGCGAGGGCCGCCCCCAGCGCCCGGCGGCCGGGCAGACTGCGGCGCTGGGCCATCTCAGGGTCTCCGGGAGGCAGCCGAATCGGCCGCGGCGAGGGCCGGCTCCAGCACCGCCGGATCGCCGCCGGCCTCCAGGGCCCGCACGAAGGTGGCCCGCGCCTGCTCCGGCCGGCCGAGGGCCTGCAGCACCGTGCCCAGGTGCTCGAGGATCACCGGGTCGTCGGGCTGGACGTTCACCGCCCGGATCAGGTGGTCCAGGGCCTCCTCGTGGCGGCCGAGGCGGTAGTAGACCCAGCCCAGGGAGTCGAGGTAGGCGCCGTTGCCCGGCTCGGCCGCCAGGGCCTGCAGCACCAGGCCCTCGGCCAGCTTCAGGTCCTGCCCCTTCTCCGCCAGGAAGTAGCCCAGGCTGTTGGCCACTTCCGCATCGTCGGGATACTCCCGGTGCAGGGTGTCCAGGACGCCGCGGGCCCGGTCCGTCCGCCCGGACTCGTCCAGGACGATGCTCTGCTGGATCAGGGCCGTGCGGCGCAGGTCCGGATCCTCGGCGGCGAAGCCGAAGTGGCGGGCGGCATCCTCCAGCGCGTCCAGGGTGCGGAAGGCGTACCCCAGCACCAGCTGGCCCTGGGTGTCCTCTTCGGGCACGAGGCCCGCGGCCAGGCCCGCCTCCTGGCGCAGGTCCGCCCGCAGCTCGCGAGCGGCGGCGTCGGGTTCGCGGGCGGCGAACTCCCGCTCGTGGGCCACCAGCATGGCCCGCAGCAGGCCCACGCGCAGCTCGGGGTCGCGGCCCTCCAGCCCCACCGCCTGGCGGTGGAAGGTGACGGCGGCCGGCCAATCGCCCCGGCCTTCGGCCAGGCGGCCCCGCAGGAACCAGCCCCGGGCGGCGTCGGGCCACCGCGCGTTGGCTTCGGTCACCAGGGCGGCGGCCTCCTCCTCCCGTCCGGTGCCCAGCAGCAGGCGCGCCAACCAGAGGGTGGGCTGCTGCCCCAGGTCGCCGGCCCGGGCCAGGGGCTCGAGCACCCCGACGGCCAGCCCGGCGCGGCCGTGCCGGGCGTAGAAATCGGCCAGCTCCACCTGGAAGCCGTCCGGCGGCACCGGGACCGTGGTCGGCGGCTCGGGTTCCTCGACCCCTTCCTGGCCGCTGTCCAGGTCGAGGGCGGGCGGGGCCTCGGCGCCCGGAGCGCCGGGGACCTCGCGGTCCGCCCGGCGCGCCTCGGCCAGGGCGCCGGTGTCGTCGCCCACGGCGGCCAGGGCGCGGATGAGCACCAGGCGCAGGCCGGGATCCGCCGGGAGGGCGGCGATGGCCTCGCGCATCAGGGGCGGGATCCGCGCCGGCTCGCCCGCCTCCTGCATGACGTCGGCCATGCCCAGGTAGAAGCGGGCCGCCGCCTCGGGGAAACGCACGAGCCCGTCCCTATAGGCGTCCAGGGCCTGGTCGGGCCGGCCCAGCTGGGCCAGCAGGCTCGCCTCGGCGGCGACCACGTCGACGCCGGCAGCGCCCGATTCCCGCGCCGCCTCCAGGTCCTGCAGGGCGCGCTCGGGGCTGCCGGCGCGCAGGTGCAGGGCGGACCGCCGCAACCGCCAACGCACGCTGTCGGGGTGGGCCGCAACCAGGCGATCGAGCACGGTGACAGCGTCCTTGACGAAGCCCTCGGCGGCCAGGGCGAGCTGGAAATCCAGGGCCACCGACGGCTCGTCGGGATCGGCGCGGTAAGCCAGGTGCAGGTACGACAGGGCGGCCGCGGCGTCGCCCTCCCGCAGCAGCCGGTGGCCGACCGCCCAGTTGGCCGCCGCCCCGACGGGCGCCGAGGGGTCGGCCGGCGGGATCTGGGCGCCGGCCGTGGCGGCCGCGACGAGCAGCGCGAGGCCGGCGGCCGCGAGGGGATGACGGATCGTGGTGGGCAACGGCGCTCCTCGGGCTGGCGGGAACCGGCGGGGTCTCACTCCTGCCCGCCGTCCAGGAGCTCCGGTTGCTGTTCGAGCAGTTCCAGCGCCTGGCGCGCGGCGGCCTGCTCCGCGGTCTTCTTGTTGTGGCCCTCGCCGATGCCCAAGACGTTGCCGCCGTGGGTGACGGCGACGCGGAACAGGCGGTCGTGGTCCGGGCCGCCCACCTCCAGCACCTTGTACCGGGGCGGCGTCTTGAACCGGGCCTGGATCATCTCCTGCAGGCGGCTCTTGTAGTTGCGCAGGGACCGGCGCGAGAGCACGCGGTCGCTGCCGCTGAGGATCACCCGCTCGATCACCACCCGCGCCGCCGCGAGTCCCCCGTCCAGGTAGACGGCCCCGATGAGGGCCTCGGTGGTGTCGGCCAGGATCGACGAGCGCTGCCGCCCCCCGGTGGCCGCCTCGCTGCGGCTCATGCGGATATGAACACCCAGATCGAAGTCCGCCGCCACCTCGGACAGGCGCGCCCCGCAGACGAGCAGGGATTTCATCTTGGTCAAATCGCCCTCGGAACGGTCCGGGTAGCGGTCGTAGAGGATCTCGTTGACCACCAGGCCCAGCACCGCATCGCCCAGGAATTCCAGCCGTTCGTTGGAGCTCTCCCGCTCCTGGCCGGTGACGTGGATGTGCGAGCGGTGCAGCAGCGCGTTGCGCAGCAGGGTGACGTCGGTGAAGGTGTGGCCCAGCTTCCGCTCGAGCTCGCGCAGGTTGCGCTCGCCTTCGGGACGGGCGGCGTCGGCGGGCGCCCCCGTCCCGCGGGGACGGCTCGCCAGCCTCGCCGCCAGCGCACGGATCGTGTCGCTCAGCCCCATGGGCCCGCCCGCCTCCGCTGCCTACCGCCTCGCCCGGAAGCCGAGGGTGACGTTGTGGCCGCCGAACCCGAAGGAGTTGGACAGGGCGTGCTCGACGTCGGCCTTGACGGCCTCGTTGGGGCAGTAGTCCAGGTCGCACTCGGGGTCGGGCGTCCGGTAGTTGATGGTCGGCGGCAGGATGCCGTCGCGCAGCGCGAGCACGGTGATGACGGCCTCGACGGCCCCGGCGCCGCCCAGCAGGTGGCCGATCATCGATTTGGTCGAGCTGATCTTCAGCCGCCGGGCGTGGTCGCCGAACACCGCGGCGATGGCCTTGGACTCGATCTTGTCGTTGAAGTGGGTCGAGGTGCCGTGGGCGTTGATGTAGCCCACCTGGGCGGGCTCGAGCCCGCAGGTGCGCAGCGCCTGGCGCATGGAGCCCATGGCGCCGGCGCCGTCGTTGTCGGGCTGGGTCATGTGGAAGGCGTCGGCGGTCATGCCGTAGCCGAGCACCTCGCCCA
>JBHEPC010000306.1:0-5641 GCA_046260475.1 Candidatus Krumholzibacteriia bacterium
CCCCCGCCGCTGCACGGAGTTGCCGTACATCACGACCAGCGACAGGACCACCGCGTGCACCAGCAGGGACCAGGGCAGCCCGCGGCCCATCTCAGTTCCCGGGCCGGGGCTGGTCGGCCACCAGGCTGAGGTTCAGGAAGCCCTGCCGCTCCACCGCGGCCATCACCTGCAGCACCACGCCGTAGGGCACCTCCTCGTCGCAGCGCAGGTAGACCGGCAGGGTCTCCTTGCGATCGGCGAACGGCTCCAGCAGCGCCGGCAGGTCGGCGATGGCCACCGCCTGCTCCTGGAAGAAGACGTCCCGGTTGCCCGTGACGGAGATCACGGGCCCTTCCTTGACCACCTGGGTGCGGGTCTCGGCCTCGGGCAGGTTCACCTCCACGCCGCCCTGGATGTAGGGGGCGGTCAGCATGAAGATGATCAGCAGGCAGAGGGTCACGTCCACCAGCGAGGTGATGTTGATGTCCGCCATGGCGCGGAAGGAGCGGCGCCGGCCCGTCATCAGATGCTCTCCCGCTCGTGCAGCGCCGGCCGCCGCACCCGGTCCCGGCCGCCCGCCGCCTCGCCGGCCTCCTCCTCCAGGATGGTGCGCAGGCGGTCCAGCTCGTTGCCCACCAGGTCGATCTTGCGCACGACGCTGTTGTAGAAGATCACCGCGGGGATGGCGACCGCCAGGCCGGCCACGGTGGTGATCAGCGCCTCGGCGATGCCCGGCGCCACCACCGTGAGGTTGGCGCTGTGCATGGCGGACATGTCCCAGAAGCTGGTCATGATCCCCCACACCGTGCCCAGCAGACCCAGGAACGGGGAGATGGTGACCGCCGTCGAGAGCAGGATCAGGTAGCGCTCCAGGCCTTCGATCTCCAGGTAGGTGACCCGCTCGGCGGCCCGGCGGATGGCGTGGGCCTGGGTCAGCCCCTCGGCCTCGCCCACGAGGCTGCACAGGGGCAGGTCGGCCCGTCCGCGGCACCAGGCGGCCAGCTCGCCCCGGTCGCAGCGCCCGTCCAGCCACTGCTCGCACTGGGCCCAGAACTCCTGGTGCCCCGCGCGCACCCGCGCCAGGGTGCGGGCCTTGTCGATGAAGACGGCCCAGGACATCACCGAGAGCACCAGCAGCACCAGCAGGATGGTCTTGCCGAAGAAGGTCGTGTCGGCCACCAGTCCCGCCAGCTCCTGCGGGCCCAGGGTCGCCGGGAAAAGGCACGCGGGCATGGGATCTCCTCGGGGAGGCGCACGTTGCGGATGGGGATGCGGCCCCGCTCCCTCGCGGCCGGATCCGCGGACCTTCCCTGGTCCGGTGGGGCGCGGGCCCCGGTCAGCCTGTCACCGCCCCGCACCCCGCTGAACAACGGGGATCGGGGGGCAAAAGTTCCGTCCTGCTCAGGCCCGGCCCTCGTGGACGCGCAGGGCGAAGGCCTCGCGGAAGTCGAACTTGTCGATGAAGTCGGCCAGGGTGTCCTCGTCCCGCTTGTGCAGCAGGCCCTCGTCCACCAGGTGGAAGACGATGCGGCCGAAGTCCACGGTCCCGCGCACGCCCCAGGCGTTGAAGACGTCGCCGGCCAGGGCGCCGTAACGGTCGCGGCCCAGGCCGCGGATCCGGTCCAGCAGGTCCTCCCCGGAGACGTGCCCCGGTTCCTCCTGGCTCGCCACCGCCAGTTCAAGGGCCTCCAGCACGAACACGTAGGCCTCCGGCCGGAAGACGCCCCGCCGCTCGGCCAGGGCCTCGACTTTCCGCAGCAGATCCATGGTGTCGTTCATGGCCAGCCTCCCTTGCCGGGGCCCACGCCTTCCACCCTGTCATTCTAAGCCCGGTGGCGCTCCTGTCAACCGGCCGTAAGGGGTCCCGGGAGCGCCAGCAGGCGATCGTAGAGGTCGAGGTACTTCTTCAGGACGCAGCTGATCCCGAAGTCGCCGGACGCGTCGCGTTGCGCGTCCTCCGCCATCTGGGCCCGCAGGGCGGGGTCGGCCAGGACCTGCAGCACCGCCGCCGCCATGCCGGCAATGTCCTCGGGGTCGCGCAGGAAGCCGTTGTGCCCGTCTTGGATGAAGTCGGCGGCGCCGCCGCGGTCGGTGACCACCGGCACCACGCCGCAGGCCATGGCCTCCAGGGCCACCAGGCCGAAGGATTCGTGCAGCGAGGGCAAAAGGAGCACGTCCGCCGCCGGCAGGATCTCCGCCAGGTCGTCCACGTGCCCCAGCCAGACGATGCGGTCGGCCAGGCCCAGGCACCCGGCGTGCTCCCGCACCGCCGGCATCTCGGGCCCGTCGCCCGCCAGCAGCAGGCGCACGGGCGCCCGCGCCGCCACCTGCGCCGTCACCTCCAGCACCGCCGGCAGGTTCTTGACCTTGCGGAAGTTCGAGGCGTGGCAGAGCAGGTGCTCGCCCCCGGGTGCGAAGCGGCGGCGCAGGGCGTCGTCCCGGCGCGGCCGGTAGACGCGGGCGTCCACGAAGTTCGGGATCACCTCGATGGGCTGGGTGATGCCGAAGACCCGCTCGGTCTCCGCGCGCAGGAAGGTGGACACGGCCGTCACCGCGTCGCTCTGCTCGATCACGAAGCGGGTGATGGGGAAGAAGGACGGTTCCTGCCCCACCAGCGTGATGTCCGTGCCGTGCAGGGTGGTGATCACCTTCAGCCGGTCCGGCCCCACCATCTGGCGGGCGAGGTAGGCGCTGGCCGCGTGGGGAATGGCGTAGTGGACGTGCAGGATGTCCAGATTGTGGCGCACCGCCGTCTCGCTCATGACCGTGGCCAGGCTCAGGGTGTAGGGCGAGTTCTGGAACACCGGGTACTGGGGCATGTCCACCGGGTGGTAGAAGATGTTCTCGCTGTACTGGCGCAGCCGGAAGGGCAGGCTGCTGGAGATGAAGTGCACCGCGCAGCCGTGCCGGGCCAGGTTGATCCCCAGCTCCGTGGCCACGACCCCGCTGCCCCCCTGGGTCGGGTAGCAGGTGATGCCGATGGACGGCATGCGCATCAGCGCCACCTTTCGGTGGGCAGGTCCGTCAGCACCGGCACGGCCTCGCCGCACAGGGCCTCGGCCAGCTCGACCCCGGCCCGCCGGCCCCAGACGCGGGCCCGCTGCTCGATCCTCGCCAGGAAGGAGGCGTCGTTGATGGCGGTCGGCCGGCGGCCGGCCGTGCGGTCGAACTGGCTGGCGAAGCAGGCCAGGGCCGCCGCCTTGCGCTCCCAGACCGCGCCCACATCCACCAGCAGCGCCGGCTGTCCCCCGTCCGGACACACGCCGAAGACGGCCTCCGGGCGCCAGGCGTCCGCCGGCGCCGGCAGGGGCGCGCCCTCGGCCCAGGCCCGGTGGTCGGGCAGGGGCGTCGGCCAGGCCACCAGGCCCGCCAGGAAGGCCGCCCGGGCCACCAGCACCGGCGCGGCCACGTGGTCGGGGTGGCGCACCGGATCGGGCGCGGTAACCAGCCAGCGGGGTCTGAGGCTGCGCAGGAGGGCGGCCACGGCGGCGGTCTGCTGCCGGTCGTGGGGGTCGAGGAAGCCGTCCGGCAGCTCCAGCTGCACGCGGCCCGCCAGGCCCAGCACCGCCGAGGCGGCTGCGGCCTCGGCCCAGCGTTCGTCCACGGTGGCGTTGCTGCCCAGCTCGCCCCGGGTCAGGTCCGCCACCCAGACCCTGCGGCCGCGGCCGGCCAGCAGGGCGAGGGTCCCGCCCAGGCCGATCTCGGCATCGTCGGTGTGGGGCGAGACCACCAGCAGGTCGCAGGCAGGGGCTTCGCTCGTCATGCCGTCTCCTCGGGTGGGGGCACGGTGATCTCCCATTCGCGCCAGTCGCCGCGCCCGCCGTGGTCCAGGTGCCGGGCGGCCGCGTCCACCAGCTCACCCACCAGGGGCGCACCCCACAGGGCAAGGGCCGCGGCCCAGGCCAGGTGCCGTTCCTGGCGCCCGCCGTCGGGGAAGACCCACGCCGGCTTGCGGGGGCGCTCCCGGCGGGTCTGTTCGGCCAAGCCTCCGCGCACCGCCGCCTCCAGCCCCCGCCGCCAGCGGCGCAGGCGGCCGGCGGCCAGGGCCTCGGCGCGGGCGGGCGGCAGCGCCGCGGCTTCAGCCAGCAGCCGTTGGACGCCGGCCGCCGCGTCGTCCTGCCAACGGTCCAGGGCCCGGTCCAGGGCGCCCTCGTCCACCCCCGGCCGGGCGCGGAACCTCGCCAACAGGGAACGGTCGAAACCCTCGGGCAGCAACCAGGCGCACAGCCGCGGCACCAGGGGCGAGCGGCGCAGCTGCAGCGCAGCGTAGACCGGCACGAGCTGGCGCAGGTAGGCGTACTCCCCCGGGCCCACCACCACCGCCCGCGGCCGCAGCAGCCAGTCCTGCACCGGGCTGCGCAGCATCACGCCCGGGCGCAGCTCGCCGGTGTCGTCCGGCCGCGCCGCGTCCGGCAACGGCGTCCGGCCGTCGCCGTCGGCCAGGAAGAGGGGCCGGGCGGTGGCGCGGTCCGCGAGCTGGGCGTGCCAGCCGGCGGCGACCAGGTCGGCGCCCCGCGCCAGGGTCGCCCGCGCGAGGTCCGGCAGCGCCGGCAGGATCGATCCGTAGAGCGGGGCCGCCGTCCGGTGCAGCCGGGGATCGTCCCCCGAGACCACCAGCAGGCCCGTGCCGGCGAAAGCCTGCAAAAGGGCGCGGCGCTGCAGCCGGGCCCAGGTCCAGTTCTCCCGGGCCGCCCGGGCCCAGAGGTCCGCCACCGCCGGCGGGCCGCCCTCGGGGCCGCCGTGAGCTGCGAGCCAGGCCAGGCCGTTGGTTTGCCCTTCGCCCACCGGCAGCGTGCCCACGCGGCGCCGGGGCACAAGGCCGCGCCGCGCCGCTGCCGCCTGCTCGCTGCGCACCATTCCCGACGCCACGGACCAGGCCACCGGGGCGAAGGCCTCGGCCAGGTCGTCGTCGTCGTCGCCACTCCAGAACACGGGCAGCGTGGGCCGGCCCGCCGCGGTCAGGCGGCGGGCCAGGGCCACGGCGGTGGCGATCTTGTACAGGGTGTAGAGCGGTCCGCCCAGGAACCCCGGCTGCTGGCCGGTGACCACCACCCCCGCCTCGCCCCGGGCCAGGGCGCGCAGGTCGGCCGCCAGGCGCTGACGCCCGGCGTCGTCGGGCAGGTCGGCGGCCAGGTCGGCGGCCCAGGCGGCGGCCTCGGGCGCCGCGAACCACGGCGCGGGCCCGGGATCCGGTGCCGCGGCCACGGCGGCCAGCTCGTCCCGGGCCGGCGGGCCGTCCCCCCCGGCGGCGCACCAGGCGGCGAAAAGGGCGCTCGACCCCACGGCCGGCCCCAAGGGGGCCCCGGCAGCCATGCGCGCGTTCACGCGTCCCCGCCTTCGCCGCCGCGTCGGTACGCGAGCAGCCAGCGGTTGCCGGCGCCCAGGGGCTCGCCACCGTAGCCGCCCCAGGCGGCGACCCGGGCCAGCCCCGCGGCGGCGGCCAGCGCATCCAGCTCGGCCAGGGAGAAGACCCGCACCCGTTCCGCATAGGCCAGGCCGTCCTCGCCCACGCCCAGGGCCGCCGCGTCCGCGCCGCACCCGGGCGCGGGCCGCAGCTCGACGCGCTTGGTGACCGTGGCGCTCTGCGGCTCGTAGCGCCGAACTTCCCGGACCTCGAGCGGGCCGCTGCGGCGCTCGCGCGGGCGCGGCCGGCCGTCGCCCA
>JBHEPC010000318.1:0-8136 GCA_046260475.1 Candidatus Krumholzibacteriia bacterium
GACCTTCAGCCCGGAGTTCCTCAACCGCATCGACGAGATCATCACCTTCCGGGGCCTGGACCGCACGGACATCACCAGCATCGTCGACATCCTGCTCGCGGACGTGAGCAAGCGGCTGGCGAACCTGGAGATCAGCTTCGACTTCACCGCTGCCTGCAAGGATTTCCTCTGCGAGGTGGGCTACGACCCCAAGATGGGCGCGCGGCCCCTGCGGCGGGCGATCCAGAAGTACGTGGAGGACCCGCTGAGCGAGAAGCTGCTGCGCGGCGAGATCGCCGGCCGCAGCCAGGTGGTGATCGGGGTGAACGGGGACAAGCTGAGCTTCCGGTCCGAACCGGGGGCGACCGTCCGCAGCTGAGGCGCCGCACGCGGGCGCGGACCTGAAACCGGGGCTTTTCAACGGGGCCCCGGTTTCCTATGTTTCCCCCGCAGGCCGGGTTCGACCGGAACTTCCCTCGGCGCCCGGCGTTCCGTCCCCCCGGACCGACGCCCCGGGCAGCCGCCCGGCCCCAGCACGGGACCGCCACGTTCACCGTTGCTGCCGCCCGGAGGCGGTGCTAGGATGCCGCGGTTTCGTCACAGCCGACACGTCCGTCCCGGGAGCCAGATGCCGCCGATGCCCCGTTGCCGCCCACACGTCCGCCTGCTGCGACGCTTGCTGCTGCCCTTGCTGCTGCCCTTGTCGCTGCCCTTGTCGCTGCTTTTGTCGCTGCTTTTGGCCGCCGCGCCCGCCGCGCAGGCCCAGGACGCGGCCCCGACCATCGCCGAGATCCAGGTGGTCGGCGCCGTGACCGTGGGCGCCCGCCAGGTGCTGGCCTGGTCGGGCTTCGAGGAGGGCAAGCCCCTGACCCGCGACCTGGCGGCCCAGGGCATCCGCAACCTCTTCGAGACCAAGAAGTTTTCCGACGTCTACCTCTACCGCCAGGACGTGCCCGGCGGCGTGCGCCTGATCGTCAACCTGCAGGAGTTCCCGCGCATCCGCTCGATCACCTTCCGGGGCAACGACAAGGTCAAGGACAACGACCTGCGGGAGGCCTTCCCGGTGCAGGTGGGCCAGTTCGCCAACCCGGCGGCGATCCGGCGCGACCTGCAGCCCCTGCGCGAGGTCTACTACGAGAAGGGCTACTACAGCGTCGAGATCCACACCGACTCGACCGTGGTCGACGCCAGCAACATGCAGGACCTGGTGGTCGGCATCACCGAGGGCCGGAAGGTCAAGGTCAAGTCCATCGCCTTCGTCGGCAACGAGCACCTCGATGCCGGCGGCCTGCGCGGGGCGATGAAGCAGGGCACGACCGGCTTCCTCAAGAGCGGCACCTTCAAGAAGCAGCAGTTCGAACAGGACGCCGAGCGGATCGTCGCCTGGTGCCGCAACCAGGGCTACCTGGACGCGCGGATCACCGACACCGAGCTGAACTTCCGCACCGCCGAGCGGACGGAGACCGGGCCGGACGGCCAGGAGCGGACCGTCACCGTCGAGAACCGGGAAGAGCTGGACATCGTCATCCACGTCGACGAGGGCCGGATCTACACCACCGGCGAGGTCACCTGGCGGGGCAACACCGTGCTGAACGACCTGCAGATCGCCGACCAGGTCTGGCTCGAGAAGGGCCGCACCTTCAAGGAGGACGAGTACCTCGACACCCTGTCCAACCTGCAGCAGGCCTACGCCGACCGCGGCTACATCTACATCACGGTCGAGCCCCAGCGGGACATCCGCGACCGCGTGGTCGACGTGGCCTTCACCTTCATCGAGGGTCAGCCGGCGAAGCTCCACGACATCCGCATCGCCGGCAACGTCAAGACCTACGACAACGTGATCCTCAGGGAGATGCGCATCTTCCCCGGGGACACCTTCAGCAACAGCCGCATCGAGGCCACGATCCGGGACATCTTCCAGACGGGGTTCTTCGAGGACATCCGGCCGGACATCCAGCCCGTGCCGGGCGGCGACGTGGACATGGTGCTGCAGGTCAAGGAGAAGCAGACGGGCCAGTTCATGTTCGGCATGGCCTACAGCGCCGAGACCTCCGCCAGCGGCTTCATCCAGGTGGCCGAGACCAACTTCCGCGGCAAGGGCCAGAACATCGGCGTCACCTGGCAGTTCGGCAGCCGCCAGCGCTACGTGGACCTCAGCTTCACCGAGCCGTGGTTCATGGGCACGCCCACGCTGATCGGCGCCGACCTCTTCGACCGCTACCAGTACAACTACGACGACTTCTACGAGAGCCGCATCCGCGGCTTCAGCCTGCGCCTGGGCCGGCGCATCCCCGGCACCCGCTACAGCAACGTGGGCCTGCGCTACGAGCTGTCGGAGACCAAGCTGGACAACTTCTCCCGGTCCTACACGCGCTACCTCGACGAGCTGGAGGCCTCCCTGCCCGCGGGCAGCAACCTGCCCTGGACGCGGCTGGACCAGGTGGATTGGCCCGAGACCAAGAGCTCGCTGCGCCTGTCCCTGAACCGCAACTCGACCGACAGCCCCTTCTTCGCCACCTCGGGGTCGAAGACCAGCTACAGTATCGAGTACGCGGGCGGGCCGCTGGGCGGGGAGATCGAGTTCCAGGAGCACACGCTCTCGCACTCGTACTACCAGAAGCTGCCTGGAGGCTTCGCCCTGCACCTGCGCGGGTTCTTCGGGCTGATCCACGGCCTCGAGTCCCCGGATGCGGTGCCCGAGTGGGAACGCTACCGCCTCGGCGGCAACCGCCGCTACCCCCTGCGGGGCTACAAGGACCTGGAGGTGGTGCCGGCGGGCAACCCCACCTTCATCGGCGGGCGCTTCTTCGGCATCTTCAACACGGAGATCCTGTACCCCTTGACCCGCGCCGTGCAGCTGCTAACGTTCCTGGATATGGGCAACGTCTGGAACTCCTTCTCGGAGGCGGACCTGGCCTATTTGCGCAAGGGCGCCGGCTTCGGGCTGCGGGTCGAGGTGCCCATGATGGGAACCATCGGCTTCGATTACGGTTATGGCTTCGACCGGGCGGGCGGTGCCGCCTGGGAGCCCCACTTCACCATCGGCAACTTCTTCTAGGCGCAGCCGGAAGGGGAAGCCCAACCCCGGTTCCCGCGGGAACCCGAGGTGCTCATGAACGCTCGCGCGCGCACCGGCAGGCTGCCGGCCCTCCTGGCGACCCTGGCCGCCGTCCTCCTGCTGGCCGGGCCGGCCCTGGCCGCGGACCGGCCGTTCGGGGTCATCGATTCCCAGCGCATCGCCGACGAGTACGACGCGGCCCGGGACGCCCAGGAGCAGTACCAGAAGTTCCTCAAGGAGCTGGAGCTGGAGGTTTCCGACCGGGAGAAGCAGCTGACCTCCCTGGCCGAGGAGATCGAGAGCCAGAAGATGCTGCTGGGCGAGGACGCCCTGGCCACCAAGGTCCAGCAGTTCGAGCAGAAGCGGGCCGAGTACTTCCAGTTCCGCGAGGGCATCGACCAGCGGGCGGAGCAGGAGTACACCGCCAAGATCAACCCCATCCTCGACCAGGTGCGCACCATCGTCGAACGCCTGGGCAAGGAGCGCGGCTACGGCATCGTCGTGGACTCGGCCTCCATGGCGGTGCTCTACATCGACTCGGACTACGACCTGACCGACGACGTCCTGGCCGCCCTGGCCCGGGGCGACGATTGAGCGGAAACGGGGTTGACACCGCGGGGGACGGCGGCGAGATTTACCTGGCCATCCCGTATGTGCCCATAAGCCCCCCATCGACGAGCGATGGGGGGCGTTGCTTAAGAGACGGCACCCTATGCAACCGATGCTGCTGAGCGAAGTGGCCGCCCTGGTGGGCGGCGAACTGGTGGGGCCCGGCGATCCGCGGATCACCGGGGTCGCCGGCATCGAGTGCGCCGGCCCCGGCGACCTGACCTTCGTCAGCCGCCCGGGGCTGCTGCCGGCCCTGGCCACTTGCGGCGCGGCGGCCGCGATCATCGGGCCGGGCATGAGCACCGATCTGCCGGCGGTGCGCCACGAGCAGCCCTACGCGGCGTTCGCCCGGGTGTTGGCCCTCTCGCTGCCGGACCCGGACCGGCTCTTCCCGCCGGGCGTCCACCCGACGGCGGTGGTGGCCCCGGACGCGGACGTGACCCGGGCGGCCGCGGTGGGTCCCTACTGCGTCATCGGCGCGGGCGCGGCGGTGGGCGAGGGCTCCCGTCTGGGCGCCCACGTGGTGCTGGGCCCGGACGTCACCGTGGGCCGGGACTGCCGCCTGCACCCCCACGTGACCATACGCGAGGGCTGCCGGCTGGGCGACGAGGTCATCCTGCATGCGGGCGTGGTCGTGGGCACCGAGGGCTTCGGCTACCTGCCGGGGCCGGCGGGCCTCGTGCCGGTGCCCCAGGTGGGCACCGTGATCATCGGCGACCGGGTCGAGGTGGGGGCGGGCTCGTGCATCGACCGGGCCACCACCGGGGCGACGGTCATCGGCGAAGGAACGAAGATCGACAACCAGATCCAGATCGGACACAATGTCCGCATCGGCCGCCACTGCGCCCTGAGCGCCCAGACCGGCATCTCCGGCAGCAGCGTCCTGGGCGACGGCGTCACCGCCGGCGGCCAGGTGGGCGTGGGCGACCACCTGACCATCGGGGACGGGGTGCGCATCGGCGGCAAGTCGGGCATCGTCCGCAGCGTGCCGGCGGGCCAGTCCGTCTTCGGCTACCCGGCCCTGGAGGCCGGCGAGGCCTCCCGCATCGCCGGCGCCCTGCGCCGGCTGCCGGAGTTGCTGCGGCGCGTGGCGGAGCTCGAACGCGCCGCGGGCAAGGAGTAGACCAGCGGTGTTGTGGCTGCAGAAGACAGTCGGCCGGGAGGTCACCACCGAGGGGATCGGCCTGCATTCGGGCCGGACCGCCCGCATGACCTTCGTGCCCGCGCCGCCCAACACCGGCCTGGTGTTCCGGGTGCCGGGCCCGGCGGGGGACGTGCTGATCCCCGCGGTGGTCGAGCACGCGGTCCCGGTCGAGGACCTGGTGCGCGCCACGACCCTGGCCAAGGACGGGGTCACCGTCCACACGGTCGAGCACGTGCTGTCGGCCCTGGCGGGGCTGGGCATCACCAACTGCGAGATCCGGGTGGAGGGGGGCGAGCCCCCGGTCCCGACCTGCGGCAGCGCCGTGGGCTACGTGCAGATGATCGACGAGGCGGGCATCGCCTTCCAGGGCCTGCCGGCGCCCTACTTCCGGGTCAACCGCACCGTCAGCTGGCGGCAGGGGGACATCGAGCTGCTGGCCGAGCCCGCCGACCACTTCAAGCTCTCCTTCGTCGTGGACTACGACGAGCCGTCGATCGGCTACCAGGAGGCCAGCTTCGAGATCCGGCCGTCGATCTACCGGCGGGAAATCGCGCCGGCCCGCACCTTCGCCCTGGCCGGGGACGTGGACCGGCTGCGGGGCATGGGGCTGGCCCTGGGCGGGAGCTACGACAACGCCCTGGTCTTCGGCGACGGGAAGCTGGCCGAGGGCCAGGAGCTGCGCTTCCCGGACGAGTGCGTGCGCCACAAGATCCTGGACCTGCTGGGGGACTTGGCGCTGCTGGGCATGCCCATCCAGGGCCACGTGCGGGCCCGCCTGTCCGGCCACGCGGCCAACGTCGAATTCACGCGCCTGCTGGCGCGGACCGAGCGCCGGATGCCCCGCATCTACCCGCCGCGCACGCCGCGGGAGTGGGACATCGTCTCGATCATGGAGGTCATGCCCCACCGCTACCCGTTCCTGCTGGTCGACCGCATCGTCGAGCTGGAACCGGGGCGGCGGGTCGTGGGCGTCAAGAACGTCACCATCAACGAGCCCTTCTTCCAGGGGCATTTCCCCGGGCACCCGATCATGCCGGCGGTCCTGATCATCGAGGCCATGGCGCAGACGGGGGGCGTCCTGCTGCTGAGCAGCGTCGAGGACGCCCGGGGCAAGCTGGTGTACTTCAGCGGCATCGACGAGGCGCGGTTCCGCCAGCCGGTGACCCCCGGGGACCAGTTGCGGTTCGAGCTCGAGATGCTCAAGGTGCGCGGTGCCATCTGCAAGATGCGGGGGACCGCCTGGGTCGGCGGCGACAAGGTCGCCGAGGCCGTGCTCATGTCCACCGTCGTGGACAGCTGACGCTGCGCCGCGGCAGGGAGGAAAACCGTGGATCCCATCAAGCTGAACAAGGTCGCGGGGCCGCATCCGGTCCGGGCCGCCGAGATCCATCCGACCGCCGTGGTCCACCCCTCGGCGCGCCTGGGCCACAACGTCAGCATCGGACCGCACGCGGTGATCGGCCCCGACGTGGTGATCGGGCCCGACTGCGTCGTCGGTTCCTCGGTGCTGATCGACGGGCACACCACCATCGGCCGCGGCAACCGTTTCTTCCACGGCGCCGCCATCGGCGGCGAGCCCCAGGACAAGAAGTTCGGCGGTGAGACGAGCTTCGTGGAGATCGGCGACAACAACGACTTCCGCGAGTACAGCACGGTCCACGCCGCGTCGGGCGAGGGCGAGAAGACCCGCGTCGGCAGCAACAACCTGCTGATGGCCTACGTGCACATCGCCCACAACTGCCACGTCCACGACAACTGCGTGCTGGCCAACGCGGTCAACCTCGCCGGCCACGTGGAGGTCGAGCGCAACGCCATCATCGGCGGCATGACGCCGATCCACCAGTTCGTGCGCGTCGGCGCCTTCGCCTTCGTGGGCGGCGCCAGCCGGCTGCCCCAGGACGTGCCGCCGTTCATCAAGGTCGCGGGCAACCCGGTCGAGGTGGCGGGCATCAACAGCATCGGGCTCAAGCGCAACGGTTTCACGGACGCGGACCTGCTCAACCTCAAGACCGCCTACCGGCTGCTGTACCGCTCCGGGTTGAACGTCACCCAGGCCATGGAGCGCATCGCCACGGACTGCGAGCTGACCCGGCACATCGAGGAGCTGATGGCCTTCATCCGGCGGTCGGACCGGGGGATCGTGCGATGACCGCCCCCCTGCCGGCCGCCGCGCGCTGACCGGTCGTGGCTGCCGGGCGGCCGCGCCACGTCTTCATCTCCTGCGGCGAGGCCAGCGGGGACCGCTACGGGGCCGCCCTCTGCGCCGCCCTGCGGGCCCGCGACCCGGAGCTGCGGATCACCGCCCTGGCCGGGCCGCGCACCGCCGCGGCCGGCGCCGAGCTGGTGCGCGACTCCTCCGACCTGGCGGTGATGGGCTTCGCCGAGGTGTTGGGCCAGGCCCGGCGGCTGCTGCGGGCCCGCCGCGAGGCGGCCGCCCACCTGCGCGGCGGGAACGTGGACGTCTTCGTCCCCATCGACTTTCCCGGCTTCAATTCCCACCTGGCGGGGCGGGCGCGCCGCGCCGGCGTGCCCGTGTTCTGGCTGGTCGCGCCCCAGGTCTGGGCCTGGGGCGGCTGGCGCACGGGAGGGCTGCGCCGGCGCATCGACCGCCTCGGTACGGTGCTGCCCTTCGAGGCCGACTGGTTCGCCGCCCGCGGTTTCGACGTCTTTGCCATGGGCCATCCGCTGATGGAGGACTACGGCGGTGCCTGGGACTTCGAGGGCTCGATCGCCGACCGCGAGCGGGCTTTCGACGCCCGGGACGGGGCGCTGACCCTGGCGCTCCTGCCCGGCAGCCGGCGCCAGGAGCTGGACCAGTTGCTGCCGGTGCTGCGGATCGCGGCGCGGGCGGCGGCGAGCATGCTGCCCGGTCGTCGCCTGCAGCCGGTGGTCAGCTGCGCGCCGGGGCTGGATGCCGAGCGGATCGCCGAGGTCTTCGCGGGCGGGGCGTCGGTCAGCCGCGCGCCCCTGCCCGAGCTGCTGCGGCGGGCCGACCTGGCGCTGGTCTGCAGCGGCACCGCCAGCCTCGAAGCGGCCCTGGCCGGGGTGCCCCACGAGATCGTCTACCGCACCGGCCGCCTGAACTACTGGCTGGCCCGGCGCCTGGTGCACACCGGGCACATCGGACTCAGCAACCTCATCCTCGACGAGTCGCTGGTGCGGGAGCATATCCAGGAGCAGGCCGCGCCCCTGCCGGTGGCCACGGGCCTGGTGCGCTGGGTCGCCCGGCCGTCCGAACGGAAGGACTTCTACGGCGCGGCGCGGCGCCTGCGGGCGGCGTGCGGCGGGCCCGGCGTCTGGACGCGGACCGCGGCCGCGGTGCTGGACCTGGCGGCCGGCGGGGGCG
>JBHEPC010000327.1:0-3817 GCA_046260475.1 Candidatus Krumholzibacteriia bacterium
GGGCGCCTCCGGCAGCCGGCGCCCGTGCGACCTGGGGGCGGTGGCCGCGGCGGTCGCCAGGGAATCCGCCGCCGGCGGCGCTTCCGCCGGCGTGACCGTCGCCTGCACCGTCGAGCCCGGCCTGCCGCCGGTGCTGGCCGATCCGGTCAGCCTGCGCCGCATCGCGGACAACCTGCTGCGCAACGCCCTGGAGAGCCTGCCGCCCGCCGGCGGCCGGGTCACCCTGGCGGTGCGCCGCGAGCACGATCCGGACCTGGACGAGCCGCGCCTGGTCCTGGAAGTGGCGGACACCGGCTGCGGCATCGCCGAGGCCGACCGCGCCCGCATCTTCGACGATTTCTTCACCACCAAGGAGGGCGGCACGGGGCTGGGCCTGAGCAACGTGCGCCGCCTGGCCGGGGACTGCGGCGCCCGGGTCGTGGTGCGCAGCGAACCCGGCCGCGGCTCGACCTTCGGCGTCTCTTTCCCCCTCCCCGAGACCGCAGGAACGGACTTATGAGCGTGATCCTGATCATCGACGACGTGGCCGCGATGCGCGACCAGTACGCCTACGACCTGAAGCGCCTGGGCGGCTTCACCACCCTGACCGCCGCCGGCGGCGCCGAGGGCCTGCGCATCCTCGAGGACGAGCCCGTCGACGCGGTGATCCTGGACCTGGAGATGCCCGGCGTGGACGGCTTCGAGGTGCTGGCCACCCTCAAGCGCCGCCGGACCCGGGTGCCGGTGCTCGTCTACACCGGCACCGGCAGCTACGACCGCTGCGTGCGCGCGGTGAAGCTGGGCGCCTACAGCTTCATCGCCAAGGACGAGCCCCTGGAGCGCGTGGTGCGCGAGGTGGAGAACGCCCTGGCCTGGGCCGGGCTGCAGGACGAGGTGCGCCGCCTGCGCCGGCGCTCCGGCGACGACGACGAGCTGGTGGGCGAGAGCCGCGCCACGCTGGCGCTGAAGGAGCAGACCGACCGCCTGGCCGCCATCCCCAGTCCC
The DNA here is from genome assembly GCA_046260475.1 of Candidatus Krumholzibacteriia bacterium. Taxonomy (GTDB): domain Bacteria; phylum Krumholzibacteriota; class Krumholzibacteriia; order LZORAL124-64-63; family LZORAL124-64-63; genus JACZKN01. The sequence goes on from JBHEPC010000327.1 coordinate 985, forward strand.
GTGCTGGTGCTGGGCGAAAGCGGCAGCGGCAAGGAGCTGGTCGCTCGCCGCCTGCACGAGGCCGGGCCCCGGGCCGGACGCGCGTTCATCGCCGTCAACTGCGCCGCCCTGCCCGAGACCATGGTCGAGAGCGAGCTGTTCGGCCACGAGAAGGGCGCCTTCACCGGCGCCGACCGCACCCGCAAGGGCGCCTTCGAGGAGGCGGCCGGCGGCACCCTGTTCCTGGACGAGATCGGCGAGCTGCCCGCCGCCGCCCAGGCCAAGCTGCTGCGGGTGCTCGAGGGCGGCGGCATCACGCGCCTGGGCTCGCACAAGGAGCTGAAGGTCGACACGCGCGTCGTGGCCGCCACCAACCGCGACCTGGAGGCCGAGGCCGCCGCCGGCCGTTTCCGCCAGGACCTGCTGTTCCGCCTGAACACCCACACGGTGCGGGTGCCGCCCCTGCGCGAACGCCTGGGCGACGTGCCGCTGCTGGCCGAGCACTTCCTCGTCCGCACCTGCGAACGCTTCGGCCGCCGCGCGCCGCGCCTGTTGCCCGAGACCCTGGCCGCCCTGCAGGCCTGCGACTGGGCCCGCAACAACGTGCGCGAGCTGCGCAACGTCATCGAGCGGCTGGTCATCGCCGCCGACGGCGACACCATCGGCCCCGAGCTGGTGCCGGCGGACCTGCGGCCCGCCGCGCCCCGCGCCGCCACCGGTGGCGGCGGCGGCGCGGCCCCGGCCGGCAGCTCGCCCCTGCCGGGCGGCGCGCTCCGGGAGCAGAAGGCCGCCGCCGAGCGCCAGATCGTGCTGGCGGCCCTCGAGCGCAACGATTGGCACATCACCAACACCGCGGCCCAGCTGGGCCTGGCCGACCACAGCAGCCTGCTGAAGATCATGCGGCGGCACGGCCTGAAGAAGTAGCCGACCGGAGGGAACCATGAGCCGAACCCTGCGCATCCTCGCCGCCGTCGCCGTCGCCCTGGTCCTGGCCGACGCGCGGCCCGCCGCCGCCACCGGCCGGCCCCCGGTCCTGGACTACCGCACCGCGGGTTGGTTCCTGCCCGCCAGCCCGGGCGTGTTCGGCGGCCCGGCCGCCGGCCTCTTCAACCCCGCGGCCTTCGCCCTGACCGACGAGGCGGGCGCCGACTTCTGGTGGAACGACCGCAGCGTGCGGCGGGGGCTGGACAACTACGGCCTCGCCTTCGGCCGCACCCTCAACTTCGCCATGAACACCACCACCTTCGGCACCCGCGGCGACCACTGGCAGGTCTACGACTACCAGGTGGGCTTCGCCCACGGCACGCGGCGCTACGCCAGCGGCCTGGCCTACCGCTGGTCGCGGGGCGAGACCGACCGTCTGGGCCGCGAGAGCGCCCTGGTCGCCGGCATGGTCGGCCGGCCGGACCCGCGGGTCAGCTTCGGCGCCGGCGTGGCCTGGAGCCTGAAGCCCGGCTGCGCCCAGTACGTGCTGGACGTGGGCCTGCGCCCCATGGGACGGGATTGGCTGACCGCCTTCGCCGACTGGACCGTGCTGACGGGCGAGAAATTCCTCGACCAGGGGCACTGGAGCGCGGGCCTGGAGCTGCGGCCCCTGCGCGGCCTGCACCTGGGGGCGAGGGCGCGCGAACCCCTCGGCGGCGGCAAGGCCGGCTGGAGCGCGTACGCGGCGGTCACCGTCGCCGAGTTCGGCTTCGGCGTGCTGCCCGCCTGGGACGGCGACGGCGAGCGGGCGGGCACGGCCTACCTGGCGCGGACGACGGTCCCCTTCCGTGGCTTCGACCCGGGCCGCGGCCTGGTCCTGAAGAAGCCGCCGGTCTACTACTCCCTGGACCTGCAGAACAGGACCATCACCTACCAGAAGTACCGCTGGCTCGACGACGAGCGCGTGGCCTGGCTGGACCTGCTGCGGCTGCTGGACGCGGTGCGGGACGACGACACCATCGCCGGCCTGGCGCTCAATCTCGCCGGCACCCGCGGCCGTCCCTCGCTGCTGTACGACCTGCGGGTCAAGCTCCAGGAGCTGCGCGCCGCAGGCAAGGAGGTCATCATCCACGGTGACCGTTTCACGCCCCTGCACGTGTACGTGGCCGCCGCCGCCGACCGCATCACCATCGACCCCTGGGGCATGGTGGGGATGCCCGGGTTCGCCCTGGCCCGCAGCTACCTCAAGGGCACCCTGGAGAAGCTGGGCCTGGGCTTCCAGGAGTTCCGCTATTTCACCTACAAGAGTGCGGCCGAGACCTTCGCGCGCGACTCCATGAGCGAGGCCGACCGGGAGCAGCGCCAGCGCATCGTCGACGTGCTCTACGCCGTGGTGAACGGCGGCGTGGCCGAGGGCCGCGGCCTGGACCCCACGACGGTCGATCACCTCGTGGACGACCTGACCCTGCTGCTGCCCGAGGAGGCCCTGGCGGCCGGCCTCGTGGACGGCATCGCGCGCTGGGACGATCTGCGCAAGTGGCTGCGCGAGAACCGCGGCGCCCGCCTCTCGCCGCAGCCTCCGCAGCGCCTGGGCCGCGAGTGGTGGGACGAGCAGTGGGGCGAGCCGGCCATCATTCCGGTGGTCTACGCCGTGGGCGCCTGCGCCATGGATGCGGGCATCAAGGGCCGCAAGACCAGCGCCTACCTGCGCGGCCTGGTGCGTGACCCGCGCGTGAAGGCGGTGGTCCTGCGGGCCGACTCCCCCGGCGGCGACCCCTTGCCCAGCGACCTGGTGGCCGACGCGGTGCGCCAGCTGAAGGAGGCCGGCAAGCCGGTGGTCGTCAGCCAGGGCGACGTGGCCGCGAGCGGCGGCTACTGGATCAGCATGGACGGCACGCGGGTCTTGACCACGCCGCTGACGGTGACCGGC
>JBHEPC010000341.1:0-5075 GCA_046260475.1 Candidatus Krumholzibacteriia bacterium
ATCCAAGCGTGACGTGGCGAGGCGGACGTCGGGGAAGGCGGTCATGGACGACCTCTCGGATCAGGTGCCGAACCGGCCGCGCCGGGCAGCCGCGGCCCTACTCCCGCCCACCGGCCGGCTGAGCCTCGACGTCGAACAGCGGCGTGGCCGGCCCGACGATCAAGGGATCGGGCACGCCGACCACCTGGCGGGACTTGCCATCATACGGCAGGGTGTGCAGGAAGTGCGCCATGCAGTTGATGCGGGCGCGCTTCTTGTCGTCGGAGCGGATCACGGTCCAGGGCGCCTCGGGCGTGTTGGCGTGGAAGAACATGGCCTTCTTGGCGATGGTGTAGTCGTCCCACTTGCCCAGCGACTGCACGTCCACCGGGCTCAGCTTCCACTGCTTCAGCGGATCGACCCGGCGCGAGGCGAAGCGCCGCCGCTGCTCGTAGCGGCTGACCGAGAACCAGTACTTGAACAGCCGGTGTCCCGACTTGATGAGCATCCACTCGAACGCCGGCACCGCGGCCAGGAAGTCGTGGTACTCCGCGTCCGTGCAGAAGCCCATGACCCGCTCGACCCCGGCCCGATTGTACCACGAACGGTCGAACATCACGATCTCGCCCGCGGTGGGCAGGTGCTCCACGTAGCGCTGGAAGTACCATTGCCCCCGCTCGCGCTCGGATGGCTTCTCGAGGGCCACCACCCTGGCGCCGCGGGGATTCAGGTGCTCCATGAAACGCTTGATCGTGCCGCCCTTGCCGGCCGCGTCGCGCCCCTCGAACAGCACGACGACCTTCTGGCCGGTCGCTTTGACCCAGTTCTGCATCTTGAGCAGCTCGATCTGCAGCTCCTGCTTGCGCCGGTCGTACTCGGCGCGCTCCAGCTTCACCGCATAGGGGTAACGCCCCCGCGACGGGTCCCAGGGCGGCACCCGGCGCGGCAGGTCCACGCTGGAGAAGTCGAGGTCGGGGCGTGTGCGCCGGCGCCGCTCGGCTGTCGCCGGGGCGGCGGGCTTCGGCGGAGTCTGGACCTTCGTCGCCATGCCTGCTCCTCGCTGCGCGGGCGGTCTCCGCCGACTACACCACCAGCCGGATCTGCTCCAGCTCGCCCTCGATCTCCCCGACGATGGAGACCGCGTACTCCTGCTGCTTGCCCAGCGCCGCCTGCACCAGCTCCCGCGACAGGTTCGCCACGATCTCGGCATGGACGTTCAGCGCCCCGCCCTCGATGGTGCGCGCCTCCTGCTGCACGAACTCGAAGTCCCAGTTCAGGGCCGCGCCCTGGACGGCCTTCAGCCGCTGCGCCGTGTCGCTGACGAACGTGTCGAGAATGTCCGCCGCCAGCTTGACGTCGCCGTCCATGCGCTCGACGAGCTTGTCCATGCGGAACCCTTCGACCCCGTCACCGCCGCCGTCCAGCGCCGGCCGCGGCACCAGCACCCGCGTCATCGCCTCCTCGATCCGCTGGCTCGAGATCGGCTTGGCCACGTAGTCGTTCATGCCCGAGTCCAGGCAGGCGCGCCGGTCCTGCCGGGTCGCGTGGGCCGTCATGGCGATGATCGCCACCCCGCGGTTGCGGTCGCCGGCGTCCCCGGCCCGCAGCCGTTGGGTCAGCTCCAGCCCGCCCATGCCCGGCATCTGCACGTCCATGAACACCAGGTCGTAGTCCTTCTCCTTCAGCATGCGCAGGGCGTCGGCGCCCAGGTCGGCGCATTCGGCCGCGTAGCCCAGCTTGCGCAGCATGCCCACGGCCACCATCTGGTTGACCTTGTTGTCCTCCACCAGGAGGATGCGCAGGTCGCCGCCCGGGCGCGCCCGGGGCGCCGCCCCGGCGGCCGGGCGGCCCTCGGTGGCCCGCCACGTGCGCAGGCGCTCGGCCGACGCGCGGCCGAAGCGGGCGGTGAACCAGAAGGTCGACCCCACGCCCTCGGCGCTCTCCAGGCCCATGCTGCCGCCCATGGCCTCGGCCAGCTGGCGGCTGATGGTCAGGCCCAGGCCCGTGCCGCCGTAGTTGCGGGCGGTGGTGGCGTCCGCCTGGGTGAAGGCGTCGAAAAGCGGGGCCTGGCGGTCGGCGGGGATGCCCACGCCCGTGTCCGAGACCTCGAAGCGCACGCCCGTCTCCGCGGGCCCGGCGTCGGTCACGCGCACGGTCAGGGCGACCTCGCCCCGCTCGGTGAACTTGATGGCGTTGCCGGCGAGGTTGACCAGGATCTGGCGCAGGCGGCCCGCGTCGCCCTCCAGCACCGCCGGCACCTGCTCAGCCACGTCCACGCGCCAGCACAGGCCCTTCTCCTTGACCTGGAAGCCGAAGGTGTCGGTCACGCCCTGCAGCACCTCGCGCAGGTCGAAAGGCATGCTCTCGAGGTCCAGCTTGCCGGCCTCGATCTTCGAGAAATCCAGCACCTCGTTGATGACGCCCAGCAGGGACTTGGCGCTCTGGGCGACGATGTTCGCCGTCTCGCGCGGCTCGTCCCCCAGCTCCATGTCCAGCAGCAGTTCGGACATGCCGATCACCGCGTTCAGCGGCGTGCGCAACTCGTGGGTGATGTGGGCGATGAACGCGCTCTTGGCCCGCGTGGCGGTGCGCGCCTCCAGGACCAAGCGGTTGGCCCGGTCGATGGTCTTCTCCAGCTCCTCGTTGGTCTTGCGGATCTGCTCGGTGCGCTGGGCGATGCGCTGCTCGAGGTTCTCGTTCAGCTCGCGCAGCTCCTGCTCGGCGCTCTGCTTCTCGGCGATCTCGGCGCCCAGCTTCTCGTTCAGGTGGCGCAGCTGCTCCTCGTTCAGCGCCCGCTCGGACTCGTCGCGCACGAAGCCCACGATGTGGGCCTCGCCGTCCAGGTTGGCCAGGTGGGCGGTGATGGTCACCGGCACCACCGTGCCGTCCTTGCGCACCAGGCGGGACGGCGCGTTGCGCACGCTGCCGTCCCGGCGCGTACCGGCCAGGGTGGCGGCGACCGCCTCGTGGTCCTTCGCCGGGTGCAGCTCCATGACGTCGCGGCCCAGCAGGTCCCGCCGCTCGTACCCCAGCAGCTCGCAGGCGGCGGCGTTGCCGCGCAGCACCACGCCGGTGTCCGCGTGCAGGACCAGGATGGCGTCCTGCGAGCCCTTGAAGATCTGCTCGTACAGGACGTGCTGGCCCTGGATGGCCTCCATCGACGCGATGATGTCGTCGTAGCTCTCGTTGACGGTCTCGCGTACGTGGCGCACGGCGGCGACGATCTGTTCGCAGGAATCGAGGAGGTTCGGGGCGGTCTCCCTCATCCCGTTCCCTTTCATTGCGTGCGGGCGATGGGCCGGCCCCCACGGCCGGCACACGACGCCCTGCGGGGCGCCTCGTCCAGCGTTTCGGCCGCGGGTCGCGCAACTGTAGGGAATTTCAGGAAATGCCGCGGTCGTCGGAGGAACGGCCGGGAGCCACGAGGTCGAAGGGCTCGCCCACGCCGCACGGCGCGGCGCCGCCCTTGCCTTCGCCCTCGCCCCTGGCCTTGGCCAGCGGGCAGTCGGCCGCGGACCCGCAGGCGGAGCAGACCTGCTTGCGCCGCGTTGCCCGCCAGACGCTGCGCACGGCCCACGCGGCGGCCACGCCCACGATCAGCCCCACCGCCGCGGTTTCCCAGGGGAAGCCCGCCATCACGCGCCTCCCGCCACGGTCCGCCCCAGCCCCAGCAGCGTGCCGCCCTGGTACACGGCGAAGGTGATGAGCCAGGCCAGCGTCGTCAGCCCCCACACCTGGGCCAGGGCCCAGCGCAGCGAACCCGACTCCTGCCGGGTGACGGCGAAGGTGGCGATGCAGGGGGTCGAGATGAGCGCGAACACCATGATGCAGAAACCCACCAGGGGGCTGTAACGAGCCTTCAGCCTGGCCCTGAGGTGGTCGCTGGTCTCGTCGGCCTCGCCCACGGCGAAGACGATGCCCATCTGGGCGACGAACACCTCCTTGGCGGCGGTGGCGCCCACCAGGGCGGTGCCGATGCGCCAGTCGAAGCCAAGCGGCCGCAGCACCGGCTCCAGCAGGCGCCCCACCCGGCCGGCGATGGAGTAGGCCAGTTCGGTGGCCTGGGCCTCGTCCGGGTCGGTGATGTCACCGTAGGCCACCGCCGGCGCGCCGGCGGTCGCGCCCGGCGCCGCGTCGAAGCCCTGGGGCGGTATGTAGTCCGCCGGCGGCTTGGGGTAAAAGGTCAGGAACCACAGGATGACCGCCGCGCCCAGGATGACCGTGCCCGCCTTCTGCAGGTACAGCCAGGCCCGGGTCCACATCTGCACCAGCAGGCTCATGCCCGTGGGCAGGCGGTAGGGCGGCAGCTCCATCACGAAGGGCGTGGTCTCGCCCCGGAAGAGGGTCGCACGCAGCAGCCGCGCCCCGGCCAGGGCCAGCACGATGCCCAGCACGTAGATCACCCACAGGGCCGGCCCCTGCAGGTGGGACGGGAAGAAGGCCGGGATCAGCAGCGCGTAGATGGGCAGGCGCGCGCCGCAGCTCATCAACGGCAGCACCATCATGGTGATCAGCCGGTCGCGCCGGGTCTCCAGCGTGCGCGTGGCCATGATCGCCGGGATCGTGCACCCGAAGCCGATCAGCAGCGGGATTAAGCTCTTGCCGTGCAGCCCCACCTTGGACATGAAGCGGTCCATGACGAAGGCCGCCCGGGCCATGTAGCCGGTGCCCTCCAGGATGGCGATGGCCAGGAACAGCAGCACGATGTTGGGCAGGAACACGATCACCCCACCCACGCCGCCGATGATGCCGTCCACCAGCAGCGACTTCAGGGGGCTGGCGCTGTCCGCCGCCCACAGCCCGGAGATGGCCCCGCCCAGCCAGCCGAAGCCGCGGTCGATGAGGTCCATCAGCGGGTTGCCCAGGGAGAAGGTCAGGGTGAACACCACGTACATCAGCCCCAGGAAGATGGGCACGCCCCACATCGGGTGCATCGCCACGCGGTCGATGCGGTCCGAGATGCTGGTCATGCGGGCGGTGGGCATGCGGCACGCGGCCTGGCACACCCTGCCCACGAAGTCGTAGCGCTTGCGCGCCATGAACACGTCCAGGTCCTCGTCCAGCTCGGCGGCGAAGCGCGCGGCGATGCCGGCGGC
>JBHEPC010000343.1:0-3002 GCA_046260475.1 Candidatus Krumholzibacteriia bacterium
CTCGAGGTCACCGAGCTGGCCGACCGCTTCGTCAAGGCGGGCGAGCACCCGGCCCTGCTGTTCGAGAACCCGGTGCCCGGCGAGCGCGGCCGCGCCGCCGGCCGCACCGCGGCCGCCCGCGGCCCCGACGGCCGCCCCGTGCCGCTGGTCATCAACCTCTTCGCCAGCAGACGCCGCATGGCCTGGGCCCTGGGCGCCGAGAGCATCGACGAGGCCGTGGCCCGCATCGAGGAGCCCCTGGCCATGGGACCGCCGGACGGCCTGTGGGACAAGGTGCGCATGCTGGGCAAGCTGAAGGACTGGGGCGGGGCCACACCGAAGTCCGTCGCCAAGGGCCCCTGCCAGGAAGTCGTGATCCGGGACGGGCAGCTGGAGAAGACCGGCCTGCTGGACCTGATGCCCGTGCTGACCACCTGGCCCCGGGACGGCGGCCCGTACATCACCACGCCCCTGGTCATCACCCGCAACCCGGAGAACGGCCGCCGCAACATCGGCATGTACCGCATGCAGGTCTTCGACGGCACCACCACCGGCATGCACTGGCAGGTGCACAAGACCGGCGCGGCCCACCATGCCGAGTACGAGAAGCGGGGTGAGCGCATGCCCGTGTGCGTGGCCATCGGCGGCCCGCCCGCGCTGACCTACGCGGCGACGGCGCCCCTGCCCCCGGACATCGACGAGGCCCTGTTCGCGGGCTTTTTGACCGGCGAGCCGGTCACCATGACGAAGGCCGTGACCTGCGACCTGGAGGTGCCCGCCGAGGCCGACTTCGTCCTCGAGGGCTACGTCGAGCCCGGCGAACGCCGCCTGGAGGGCGACTTCGGCGACCACACCGGCTGGTACTCCCTGGCCGAGGAGTTCCCCGTCTTCCACGTGACGGCCGTCACCAGCCGCCGCGACCCCCACTACCTGACCACCATCGTGGGCAAGCCGCCCATGGAGGACGGCTGGCTGGGCTGGGCCACCGAGCGCCTCTTTCTGCCGCTCTTGCGCATCCCCCTGCCCGAGGTGGTGGACTACCACCTGCCGGTGGCCGCCTGCTTCCACAACCTGGTGATCGTCGCGATCCGCAAGCGCTACCCCGGCCACGCCCGCAAGGTCTGCCACGCCCTGTGGGGCACCGGACAGATCATGTTCACCAAGAACGTGATCGTCGTGGACGAGGACGTGAACCCGCAGGACCTGAACGACGTGCTCTGGCGCGTGACCGGCAGCATGGACCCGGCGCGCGACGTTTTCTTCAGCGAGGGGCCGGTCGACCAGCTGGACCACGCCACCAACCTGGCCTGCTACGGCGGCAAGATGGGCATCGACGGCACCCGCAAGCTGCCGGGCGAGGCGGGCTACGGCCGCCGTTGGCCCGACCTGGTGACCATGGACCCGGCCGTGCGCGCCGGGGTCGACCGCAAGTGGGCCGGCCTGCTGGCGCGGCTGAAGAGCTGACCGTGGCCCGCCTGGACGGCATCCACGCCCGCGACCGCGGCAGCTGGCAGGTGGCCGATCCCCAGGCCCACGGCCGCCGCGTGCGCTCGATGTTCGCGCGCATCAGCGGCGTCTACGATTTCATGAACCACTTCCTGAGCCTCAACCGCGACCGGGCCTGGCGCCGCGACGTGGTGCGCCGCCTGGACGCCGACGCCTGGGAGGTGCTGGACCTCTGCGCCGGCACCGGCGACCTGGCCCTGGAGGCGGTGCGCCAGGAGCGGGGCCGCGTGTGGATCGCCGCGGACTTCTGTCCCGAGATGCTGCAGGGCAGCCGCGGCAAGCGCGGGGCGGCGCGCCTGCAGCTGGCCGCCGCCGACGCCATGGCCTTGCCCTTTCGCGACCGCTGCGTCGACGCGGTGACCGTCGGCTTCGGCGTGCGCAACTTCGCCGACGTGCGGCGGGGCCTGGCCGAGATCACGCGGGTGCTGCGGCCGGGCGGCCAGCTGCTGGTGCTGGACTTCTTCCGGGACGATCCCGCCGGTACCGGCGACCGGCGCGGCGTGGCCGCGCCCGTGCGCGTGGCGCTGAACGCGGTCGTTCCGGTGCTGGGACGCCTGGTGGGGCGCGACGGCTCGGCCTACCGCTACCTGCCCGGCAGCATGGGCCAGTTCCTGACCCCGGCCGAGTTCGCCGCGCTGCTGGAGTCCCTCGGCTACCGCGACGTCGCCGTCCACCGCCAGACCCTCGGCATCGCCCACCTGGTCCGCGGGCGGTGGCCCGCATGAGCGCGCCCGTCGCTGCGCCCGCGATCGGGGTGGGCTGGACCGGCGCCAGCGGCCTGGTCTACGGCGTGCGCCTGGTGGAGGTGCTGCTGCAGGCGGGGCGCGACGTGCACCTGGTTGCTTCGGACGCGGTGGCGCAGACGGCGCCGGTGGAGCTGGAGCAGACGCTGGGAGAGGTGACGGCGCGGCTGCAGGCGGTGGGCCCGGGCCGCCTGCGCGTCTGCGGGCGCACCGAGTTCACCTCGCCTTTGGCCAGCGGCTCGGCCCGCGGGGGGCCGTTCGTGGTCGTCCCCTGCTCCATGGGCACGGCCGCGCGCATCGCCGCCGGCACCAGCGAGACCCTGCTGCTGCGGGCGGCGGACGTGTGCCTGAAGGAGCGCCGGACCCTGATCCTGGTGCCCCGCGAGACCCCCATGGCCACCCACCACCTGGAGAACCTGGCCCGCCTGAGCGCCCGGGGCGCCCTGGTGCTGCCGGCGGCGCCCGGCTTCTACCACCGGCCACAGGCGGTCGGGGACCTGGTGGACTTCATCGTGCAGAGGATCTGCGACCATTTGCAGGTGGAGGTGGCGCTGGCCCCCCGCTGGGGCGAGGAGTCCTGAACGCAGGGGCGGCCGGATCCCCGGGGACCCGGCCGCCGTCCTGCATCCGACTACGCGCGGCCTAGACCGGCACCGGCGCCCGTTTCTCCATCAGGTCGAGCATGGTGTCCAGCAGCTGCCCCGCGTTGATGGGCTTGGTCACGTACTCGTCCGCGCCCGACTCGAGGCAGCGCTCGCGGTCGCCGACCATGGC
>JBHEPC010000360.1:0-2755 GCA_046260475.1 Candidatus Krumholzibacteriia bacterium
TTCGCCTACTCCGACCTCTATGACGCCCGCTACGACTCGGCCGGCTCGCCCGAGAGCAACGTCGACTACGAGGACGGCGCCGTGGTCCAGGGCGTCCAGTTCGGCCGCTACCTGCAGGAGACCAATGCCCTGATCCTGAAGGCCGCGGTGGTCAGCCAGGTCGACGCCGAGCACCAGGTGAAGGCGGGCGGCGAGTTCAGCCTGCCGGCGGTGCGCTTCGGCTCCCCGGGCTACCTGAGCTTCGCGACCGTCGACGGCGTGCAGCAGGTGGTGCGGCACGAGAACGATCCGCCCGATTACCCGGCCATCGACACCTTCTACCCGGTGGTCGCCGCGGCCTTCGTCCAGGACCAGATGGTGCTGCCGACCCTCACCGTGCGCGCGGGCCTGCGCGTGGACTACTTCGACGCGCGGGCGACCGTGCCCGGCGACCCGGCCAACCCGGCCAACGTGATCCCCGGCGCGCCGGTGTCCGGGCCCCAGGCGACCTCGGCCAAGACCTCGCTGTCGCCGCGGCTGGGCGTGGCCTACCCGATCGAGGACAAGGCGGCCATCCACTTCGCCTACGGCCACTTCTACCAGTCGCCGGCCGTCGGCACGATCTTCGCGAACTCGAACTACGGCATCCTGCGCAACCTGCAGGCGGGCAACGTGAGCTACGGCGTGATGGGCAACCCGGACGTGCGCCCGGAGCAGACCGTCCAGTACGAGATCGGCTACAAGCAGGTGATCAACCCGGAGCTGGGCTTCGACCTGACGGTGTTCTTCAAGGACATCCGCGACCTGATCGGCGTCGAGTTCATCGAGACCTACACGGGGGCCGAGTACGCGCGGCTGACCAACGTCGACTTCGGCAGCGTCTTCGGCGTCACCGTGGCCGTGGACCACCGGCAGCTGGGGCCGCTCAGCCTGGGCCTGGACTACACGCTGCAATCGGCCCTGGGCAACGCCAGCAACCCCCAGGAGACGGCCACGCGCGCGGCCGCGGGCGAGGATCCCCGGCCGCGGCAGGTCTACTTCAACTGGGACCAGCGCCACACGGTGAACCTGACCGCGGCGCTGGCGCGGCCGGGCCGCTACAACGTCAGCACGGTGGTGAAGTTCGCCAGCGGCCAGCCCTACACGCCGCAGGTCCAGTCGGGCTTCGGCGGCGGCCTGGAGACCAACTCGGGGCGCCGGCCGAGCGGCTTCCTGGTGGACCTGCGGGCGGAGAAGAGCCTGCGCCTGGCGCGGAATTCGGCGGTGTTCCTGCGGGTGTTCAACGTATTCGACTCGCGCTACTTCAACGGGCCGGTCTTCGCCAGCACCGGCAGCCCGTACTATTCGCGATTCCCGACGACCGACAAGGTCGCCCTCGCCGATCCGACGCGGTTCTACCCGCCGCGGCGGATCGAACTCGGCCTGCGGGTGGGCTTCTGATGCGGCCCGGACGCGCAGGCACCGGACGGAGTGCCATGGCAACGAAGCAGGCGGGCGGGGTGCGCGGGCACCGGAACGGCCGGCGCTTGGCGGGCGCGGCGGTCCTGGCCGCGCTGCTGCTGGCCGCGCCCCTGGGCGCGGACGTGCCGACGCCCGTGCCCGCGGACCAGCGCGGCACGCTGCTGGCCGAGCGTGCCGGCCAGCACGACGCCAACAACATCCGCACCGTCTTCTGGAACTACGGCATGGTCGGCGACTACCCGGCCGATCCCATCAACGTCGACCTGAGCGTCTTCCACTCCGCCGAGGTGCCCAAGGGCAGCGGCATGAACTACAGCGACGGCATCACGCCCTTCGTGCTGGCGAAGATCACCCAGGGGGATGGCTCGACGGCCTACATCATGGAGACGGGGTTCCGCGAGCGGCAGGGCACCAGCCCGTACAACGCCCGCGTCATGCGCTTCGAGCCGCGGCCGGGCTACTTCCAGGCCAATGCCGGGCTGAACCCCGGGCGCTCGCCGGCGCTCAGCAACGACCCGCGCACCTGGCCCGACTTCTGGCCCGACCGCCTGGACGACCCGGACGATCCCGGCTGGGCCGGCTCCTGGAACGGCTACTTCGGCAAGCAGGTGGTGGCCGACCAGGAAAGCTACATGGTGCTGGACGACCAGTACTACGACGCCTGGAACTTCTACCCGGACAGCCGCGACTCGACCCGCCGGGGCCTGGGCCTGCGCATCGAGGTGCGCGGCTTCCAGTGGGCCAACCCCCAGGCGCGCAACGTCATCTTCTGGCACTACGACATCACCAACGAGGGCACCACCGACTTCGACGACAACATCGTCTTCGGCCTGTACATGGACTCGGGCGTGGGCGGCTCGGCCCTCTCCTGTGACGGCATCCCCGAGTCGGACGACGATAACGCCTTCTTCTCCCGCGAATTCGAGGGGCAGATCATCAACCTGGTCTACACCTGGGACAACGGCGGCCACGGCGTGGACCTGAGCAGCTCCTGCGCCCGCACGGGCTACCTGGGCTACGCCTACATGGAGACTCCGGGCAACCCCACCGACGGTATCGACAACGACGAGGACGGCATCACGGACGAGCGCCGGGACAGCGGCCCGGGCACGCTGGTCATCGGCCCCGAAGCGATCGCCGCCCACGTCGCCGGCAGCTACGACCTGGCGCGGTTCGAGGCGACCTACGGTCCGCTCGAGGAGACGCCGGCCTACCGGGCCGGGCTGTGGTGGACCGGCGACGAGGACCTGGACTGGACCGTCCTCAACCACGACGTGGGCGCCGACGGCCTGCCCGACACCGGCGATGCGGGCGA
>JBHEPC010000363.1:0-5142 GCA_046260475.1 Candidatus Krumholzibacteriia bacterium
CCGCCGCCAGGCGCGGCTCGGCCCACAGTTTCACCACGCCCACCTCGTAGGTCAGGCCCGAGTTGAAGAACAGGTCGGCGTTGTCCTGGAACGGGAAGATGTGGGTGTCCTCGCCGTGGCGCACCTTCGGCCAGCGGGCCAGGGTCTCGGCGGCGGTGTAGCCGCGGAACTGGGCGTCGCGCACGATGCGCCGGAACAGGCGGGTGTGGCTGGTGCGGATGAAGCTGAAGTTGGTGATGTTCAGGTGGCACAGGGCCGACACGTAGAGCAGCAGCTTGTCCCGGTCGGGGATGCCCGGGGTCAGCGCCGGGTTCAGGGCGTGGATGCCCTCGACGATCAGGGGCTGGCCCCGGCGCACGCGCGTGGCCTCCCGCGCGGGCGTGCCGCGGCCGCTGACGAAGTCGAACTTCGGCAGGTGCACCGCCTTGCCGGCCATCAGGGCCTGCAGGTGTTCGTTGAAGAGGTCGACCTTCAGGGCGTCCAGGGACTCGAAGTCGTAGTCGCCGTCGGGGCCGCGGGGGGTGTCCTCGCGGTCGACGAAGTAGTCGTCCAGGGACAGGGCGAACGGCTGCAGGCCCAGCACGCGCAGCTGCACCATCAGGCGCTTGGCGCTGCTGGTCTTGCCGCTGCTCGAAGGGCCGGCCACCAGCACCAGGCGGCCCTCCTCCGGCAGGTCGCCGACGTGGATCGCCGCGTTGACGAAGAAGTGGGCGTGGCGGGCCTCGGCGATCTGGATCAGCTCGGGGGTGCGGCCCTGGACGATCCACTCGTTCAGCGAGCCCGTGTCCGCCAGGTCCAGCCGCTCGCCCCAGCGGGAGTAGTCCCGCAGGGTCTGCAGCAGCTTGGGCTGGGGCTTGTAGGCGGGCAGGCCGGGGCCGCCGCCCAGGGTGTCGATCAGCAGGACGAAGCCCGGGTGCTCGGGCACGAGACGGAAGGCGCCCACCTTGCCGGTGGACGGCAGTTGGCGGCCGTAGAAGAGCTGGTCGCGCCCCTGCATGCGGTAGAGGGTCAGGCTCTCCCGGCGCAGGTAGCGCGCCGCCCGGTAGTTGCGGTGCTCGCCGCGGCGCTCGTAGATCTTCAGCAGCGCGCGCAAGCCCAGGCGCTGGGGGACCAGGGCCAGGTCCTCGTCGCGGATCTCGCCCATGCGGCGCTCCAGGGCGGCGATCTCGTCCGGGGACAGGGGCTCGTCGCGCTTGAGCTCGGCGTAGACGCCGCCGCCGTAGCTGAAGTTCACCCACAGCTCGCGGCCGGGGAAGAGGTCCTCGGCGGCGGCGGCCAGCAGGAAGATCACCGTCCGCTGCACCGTGGTGCGGGCCAGGGGGTGGGAGCTGCGCAGGGTGCGGACGCGCTCGTCGCCGGTCAGGGTCTCGGCCAGGCTGACCCGGCGGCCGTTGACCGAGGCCAGCACCACCGGGTCGTCGCCGCCCAGGCGGCCGGGGTCCGTCCGCTGCAGCAGCTGCTGCACCGAGATCCCCGCCGTCGACTCCACCATCATCCCGTCCAGTTCGACGCGGATCGTGCTGCCGGTCATGGGGCTCCCGTCCGTGGCTCAGGTGTCGGAGTTCGTGCCGCCGCCCGGCGCGGCCGGGGCGGCCGGGGCGGGGGCGTCCGCGGCGGGCGTCTTGCCGGCGGCGGCGTCGCCCGCGGGCTTTGCCGCGGCGCTCTCCGTTCTAGCACGGGAATCGGTCTTGTAGAAGCCGGAACCCTTGAAAACGACGCCCGTGCCGCCGCTGATCAGGCGCTCGACCTTGCCCCGGCACTCGGGGCAGCGCTCGCGCCGGGGGGCGGTGATGGGCTTGAACTCCTCGAAAACCAGTCCACAGCGGGTGCATTCGTACTCGTAGGTCGGCATCGCTTGCTCCATTGGTCCGCCGGCGGCGGGCCGGGCGGTGGGGGACCGGGGCGGCACGAACGCGCAAATATGCGCACGGCCGGGCCCGGGCGCCAGGCCGGGCGCCCCCAGCGGGCAGCCCGCGCCGTTTGCCCGCGGGGCCCCATCCGGGTTATCATGGACGGACGGCCGCCGCCCCGGACCCGCGGGGCGCCCGGCCCTGACACCCCTGCCCGACCCCAGCGAGGATGCCCATGCACGCCGCCGCCCGCCTCCTGCCCATCGCCGCCCTGCTGCTGGGCCCTGCCGCCACCCTGGCCCTGGAGATCGCCCCGATCGCCCTGCCGGACGGGGCCGCGCCGTTCACCAGGAGCTGGCAGGTGCGCCAGGTCCGCGCCCTGGAGGCCGAAACCAAGGCCCGGTTCGCCGCCAAGGCCCAGGCCGCGGGCGCCGCCGCCGGGGTGAAGGCCGCCCAACAGGGTTGGGATGTGACCTTCTACGACCTGGCCCTGGACCTCGATCCGGCCGCGCGCCTGCTGACCGGCAGCGTGGCCGTCGAGGCGCGGGTCGTGGACCCCGTCGTCGACCACGTCGAACTGGACCTCATGGGCTTCATGACCGTGTCCGCGGTGCGCAGCGGCGGGCAGCCGGCGGTCTTCAGCCACGCGGGCGACGTGCTGGGCGTGGACCTGGACCGCCCCTACACGGCCGGCGAGATCCTGCGCGTGGAGGTGGACTACGCCGGCGATCCGGCGGGCGACTATTTCGGCTGGAGTTCCTACGGCGACCAGCCCCTGGTCTGGACCTTGAGCGAGCCCTTCGGCGCCCGCCACTGGTGGCCCTGCAAGGACGCCAACACCGACAAGGCCGACTCGGTGAAGCTGCACGTGACGGTGCCCGACCCGCTGATCGTCGCCAGCAACGGCCTGCTCGAGTCCCAGGCCGCGGCGGCGCCGGGCCGTACCACCTACCACTGGACCACACGCTACCCCATCGCCACCTACCTGGTGTCCCTGGCCTGCCATCCCTACACGGTGGTCAGCGACGTCTACCCGACCCTGGCCGGCGGGACCATGCCCGTGGACAACTACCTGATCCCCGACTGGGCCGCCGCGGGCGAGGCCGGCTACGCCGTGGTCGTCGACCAGCTGGCGGCCTTCGCCGCCGCCTTCGGCGAGTACCCCTTCGTGGACGAGAAGTACGGCCACGCCCACTTCCCCTGGGGCGGCGGCATGGAGCACCAGACCTGCTCGAGCATGACCTACAGCTACTACCAGCCCTGGTTCCTGGCCCACGAGTTGGGGCACCAGTGGTTCGGCGACATGATCACCTGCGCCGACTTCCACCACATCTGGCTGAACGAGGGCTTCGCCACCTGGTGCGAGGCCTACTGGCGCGAGGTCAGCGAGGGCGTCCAGGGCTACCGGGACGAGATGGACGCCGCCCGCTACTTCGGCCCCGGCACCGTCTACGTGGCGGACACCGCGGACGTCAATGCCATCTTCGACCACGACCTGAGCTACAACAAGGCCTCCTGGCTCGTGCACATGCTGCGGGGCGTGCTGGGGGACGCCGATTTCTTCGCCGTCATCGCCGCCTACCGCGAACAGTACGGGTTCGACGCCGCGGACACCGGGCAGTTCCGCGCTGTGGCCGAGGCGGTGTCGGGCCTGGACCTGGGGCCCTTCTTCCAGCAGTGGGTGTACGGGGAATACTACCCGGCCTACGCCATCAGCTGGACCGGCCGGCCCACCGCGGGCGGCACGCACCTGACCGTGCGCGTGGAGCAGACCCAGACGAACGCCGGCGTGTTCACCATGCCCCTGGAGATCCGTGCCATCGACAGCGCCTTGGCGTCCGTCACCGTGCGCGTGCAGAACAGCGAGCGGGTCCAGTGGTACGACCTGGAGGTCCCCGGCCAGACGGTGCTGGTGCAACTGGATCCGGACGGCTGGGTGCTCTGCACCAAGACCGACGCCGGCGTGGCCGCCGCGCCGGACGCGGTCCCGGTCGCCGCGCGCATCACCGGCAGCGCGCCCAACCCCTTCAACCCGCGCACGGAGATCCGTTGGGAGCAGGCCGCGGCCGGCCCGGTGCGCCTGGAGATCCACGACCTGGCGGGCCGGCGCGTGCGCACCCTGGTGGACGAGCTGCGGACCGCCGGCGCCCACGCCGCCGCCTGGGACGGCCGCGACCAGGGCGGGCGCCGGACGGCGGCGGGCACGTACGTGGTGCGGCTGGTCACGCCCGCGGGCAGCGACCTGCACAAGATCCAGCTGGTGAAGTAGGCGCCGCCCATGGCCTGGCTGGTCGCCGCCTCGCTGCTGTTCGCCTTCTCCTTCGGCCTGATCAAGGGCCAGCTGGACGGCGTCGATCCGGTCGCGGTGTCGGCCGGCCGGCTCGTGCTGGCGGCCGCCGCGTTCGCCCCCGTGCTGGGCCGCGTGGTCCTGCGCCGGGGGGCGGCGGTGCGGGCCTTCCTGCTGGGCATGCTGCAGTTCGGCCTGATGTACGTCCTGTACATCTCCTCCTTCGCTTACCTGCCGGCCTGGCTGGTGGCTCTTTGCACCATCTTCACCCCGGTCTACGTGACCCTGCTGGCCGACCTCGTCGCCCGCCGCTTCCGGCCGCAGCACCTGGCGGCTGCCGCGGTGGCGGTCCTCGGCGCCGGGTTCATCGTCGCGCGGGGGCTGCCCGAGGGGGCGGACTGGCGCGGCGTCGCCCTGGTGCAGGGCTCGAACCTCTGCTTCGCCCTGGGCCAGGTCGCCTTCGGGGGCCTGCAGCGGCGCGCGGGAGGGCACGAGGCGGCGCTGGTGGCCTGGATGTACCAGGGGGCGGCGGCGCTGACCCTTCTGGCGGTGGGCCTGCGGGGCGGCGACGTGCTGGCGGGCTGGGACGGGCCCGCCCTGCTGACGGTGCTGTACCTGGGCCTGGTGCCCACGGCGGTCGGCTTCTACCTCTGGAACCGGGGGGCCGCACGCACCGGCGCCGGGCAATTGGCGGCGGCCAACAACCTGAAGGTGCCCCTGGCGGTGCTGGTCTCCTGGTGGGTCTTCGGCGAGGCGGCCGACCATGGCCGCGTCCTGCTGGGTCTGGTGGTGGTCACCGGCGCCCTCTTCCTGGCGGGCCGGCGCACGGGCGAGCCTCCAGTTGTGCCTTGAAGATTGTATCCGGCCCGGGACTGCGAGCCCCGGGCCGGCTCTGTTGGGCCGGTTCAGAAGGCGTATTTGCGCGGCCGCTCCACCCGGTTCCGGGTTCCCCGCGTCTTGATCCCACGCTCGTAGTACATCCGCCAACGTGTTGGTAACGCCACC
>JBHEPC010000385.1:0-18087 GCA_046260475.1 Candidatus Krumholzibacteriia bacterium
CCTGCCGGGCGCCGGGGGCTGAGATCGGCCCGGGGACGGCCGCGGCGGCCGCGGCGGGGCGCCGGAGGCCCCACGACGGCAGATCCTGCCGGCGCCGGGGTGCAGGACGCCGCCGGCCGGGGCGGGCCGCGCCGGAACCGCGCGGTGCGACGAGGAACAATCCGGCGTTTCGCGCTCAAGGATCGCGCGCCGGGGACGAACAAGGGGCTGGCACGCTTGTTGCGGATCGTCCCCGGGAAGGACCCGGGGGACCGGAGTCCCCAGCAAAACGCACGAACAGCAAGGCAGGCTTGAGATGTTCGGATTCCTGAAAAGAAAAAGGAAATCCCTCATCGGCATGGACATCGGCTCCAATGTCGTCAAGGTCCTTCGCCTGGATGTCTCGGGCGACCGGCCGGTGGTGACGCATTTCGGCATGGCCGATCTGCCGCCCGAAGCCATCGTCGACGGGGAGATCATGGACCGCGAGCTGGTGATCGAGGCCATCCGGGAGGCGGCCGGCAAGGCCGAGATCCCGGCCGAGCCCGTGGCCAGCGCCGTCAGCGGGCGTGCGGTCATCGTCAAGAAGATCGTGATGGACAAGATGAGCGAGGAGGACGCGCGCGAGGCCATCTACTGGGAGGCCGAGCAGCACGTGCCCTTCGACATCGACGACATCACGCTCGACTTCCAGATCCTGCAGCCGGACATCGGCGCGGGCCAGATGGAACTCCTGCTGGTCGCGGCCAAGAAGGAGATGATCCAGAACTGGGCCGAGCTGATCCGCGATGCGGGCTTCCACCCGGCCATCATCGACGTCGCCTCCTTCGCCAACCAGAACGCCTGGGAGTACGCCAGCGGGGGCGGCCTGCCGGCCGGGCCCGCGCTCGCGGACGAGCCGGCAGCGGTGGTCGACGAGGACGACCTCGAGCCCTTCGCCGAGGCGGCCGACGCGGCCGGCGACGAGGCGGACGACGAGACCCCCTCGGAGTTCGTGGCGCTGCTGGACGTGGGCGGGGGCGTGACCAACGTGCACATCGTGCGCGACGGCGTGCCCTACTTCACCCGCGACCTGCCCATCGGCGTGGCCCACTTCGTGGAGGAGTTCCAGAAGCAGCTGGGCCTGACCTACGAGACCGCGGCCGAGGTGGCCCGCGGCCACCTCGAGGGCGTGGACGCCCAGTTGGTGGGCGACATCGTGCGCGCGGTGGGCTCGGAGATCTACCAGGGCCTCGAGCCCAGCCTCAGCTACCTGAAGACCGCCGGCGAGGCCGACGGCATCGACCGCATCGTGCTTTCGGGCGGCGGCGCGCACCTGCCGGGTCTGCGCGAATACCTTGCCGACAGCTACGGCGTCCCCAGCGAGATCGCCGACCCCCTGGCCGGCCTCGACTACGCGCCCGACCTGTTCGGCGACGACGATCCCCAGGCGCTCAGCCCTCTGCTCACCGTGACGGTGGGCCTGGCGCTCAGAGAGGCGGTGGAAGCATGATCAGGATCAATCTTCTCCCGCGCGACGAGCAGCCGGTCCAGCGCAGCATCGTCCTGCCCAAGGTCGGCGCCTTCGCGCCCCTGGCCCTGGTGCTTGTGGCGGCGGTGACCATCGGCGCGGCCCACGTGTACCACAGCCAGCAGATCTCCGCGCTGCAGCAGACCATCGCCCAGGAGGAGGAGGAGACCCGCCGGCTGGCGCCGGAGATCGCCAAGATCAAGCGCCTGAACCAGCAGCGGGAGGACCTCAACGACCGCCTGGACGTGATCACGCGCCTGGACGCGGACCGCTACTTCCGCGTCCACCTGCTGGACGAGCTGAACCGCAGTCTGCCCGGCTACATGTGGCTGACGCGGTTCGAGGACACCGGCGGCGACAGCTACGCCATCGAGGGCGTCACCTTCTCGAACTTCCTGGTGTCGGACTTCCTGCAGAACGTGGCCGACAGTCCGTACTTCGCGGGGATCGACCTGGTCGTCACCGAGAAGGGCACGATCAGCGAGGTGCAGGTCGTCAAGTTCAAGGCCCGCGCCCGCGCGGTGCGCAAGGCCGCTATTCCCGACGTCTTCGAGGGCTAGGAAGGAACCGTCATGGACATCGATTACAAGGATCCCAAGTTCCTCCGCTGGGCCGGCGCGATCCTCCTGGTCGTGGTGGTGGTGCCGATGTACTTCATGTCGGCCTCCTACCCCTTCACCTGGGCCGCCCGCAAGGAACAGATCGCCCAGCTGGACGCCAGGCACCAGCAGCTGGCCCGCGACCTGGAGAAGGCGCGCCTGCTGGTGGCGAACCTCGAACGGGTCGAGCAGGAGTACGCCATCCTCCGCGAGCAGTGGGAGGTGGCGCAGACGCTGCTGCCCGAGCAGAACGAGATGCCCAACCTGCTGCGCAAGGTCACCGCGGCCGGCCAGCAGTCGGGCGTCGAGTTCGAGCTCTTCCGCCCGTCGGCCCCGGTCAACCAGGGCTTCTACCAGGACAACCCCGTCGAGGTACGCATCCAGGGCGGCTACCATCAGACTGCGGTCTTCCTCAGCCGGCTGGCCAACCTCAACCGTATCGTCAACGTGTCGGACCTGAAGCTCAAGGGCATCGAGAAGCAGGACGACACGCCGTACACCCTGAAGACCGAGATGGTCCTGACCGCCTACACCCTGGGCGCCGCGGCGCCCCTGGGCGCGGACCGGAACCGGACGCTGCAGGCCAACACGGCGGCCGCCGCCGCGGGGAGCGCCCCGGCGCCCGCCGCCGCGTCCGGCGCCGGGCACTAGGGAGGAGACCATGATGCACGACGCGATCAAGCGCCATTCGTACCCGGCCCTGGTGCTGGCCCTGGTCCTGCTGGCGGCGCTGCCCGCCGCGGGGCCGGCGCGGGCGGACGCGGATCCGGCCGACGGCGGCTCGGTGTCCCCGTCGCAGATCACCCGCGACCGCATCAACGCGATCCGGGCCAACGAGTTCTTCTACCAGTCGTTCGGCAAGGAGGACCCGTTCAAGGTCCTCGTGGCCGGGGACTTCGAACAGAAGACCGCCGCCGAGCTGGTGGACATCAACAGCGCCAGCCTGGTGGGCGTGATGTGGGGCCAGGACGACCGGTTCGCGCTGGTCGAGGACGGCGAAGGTTTCGGTTACATCCTGCGTGTCGGCGACCGCGTCCAGCACGGGCGCGTGGTCAGCATCCGCAAGAATTCGCTCACCGCGCGGGTCACCCTGTATGGGATCACCAACGAGGTGGTCCTCAAGCTGGAAAAAACGGAGGATTAAGCCATGTACGGAAGGACCCGCTGCCTGGTGTGTGCGGTCATCGCGGTCGCGTTCGCGGCCACGCTGGTCCCGGCGGCCGTGACGGCCCAGGACGCCGCGGCGCCCGCGCCCGCCGCCTACAAGAACAAGCCGATCTCCCTGGACGTCCAGGACGCCGAGATCGGGACGGTACTGCGCTCCCTGGCGGGCTTCTCCGGCACGAACATCGTCGCCTCGCCCCGCGTGAAGGGCAAGGTGACGGTGAAGCTGGAGGACGTGCCCTGGATCGAGGCGCTCGGCGTGATCCTCAAGTCCCACAACTTCGACTACCTCGAGGAGAGCGGGATCTACCGGATCGACACCGCGGCCGACCTGCGTGAGGAGAAGCTGGCGGTCGAGCGCTCCCGCAAGCAGGTCGAGGACCTGGCGGCGCTGCAGCTGGGCATCGTCACGCTGCACTACGCCAACGCCGACGAGGTCAAGAAGGCGCTGGAGAAGATGCTGACCGAGCGCGGCGACATCGACGTCGACGTGCGCACCAACAGCATCCTCATCAACGACGTGCCCGAGCGCGTGGGCATGATCACCGACATGGCCACCCGGCTGGACAGCGAGACCCCGCAGGTGGAGATCAACGCCCGCCTGGTGGACCTGGACACGCGCGCCTCGCGCGAGCTGGGCTTCAACTGGTCCGTCTCCAACTTCATGAGCCCGGACAACAACCTCTCCGGCGACCTAGGCATCAACAACCCGATCCAGGGCCCCGCGGGCGCGCTTAAGGTGGCCACGGTCCAGGACTGGGGCGAGCTGATGATGAAGGTCGAGGCCCTGGAGTCCAGCAACCGGGCACGGCTGATCTCCAACCCGGTGATCACCACCACGGACAACCGCGAGGCGAGCATCCTGGTGGGCCAGAAGATCCCCCTGATCGTCTCGGACGAGGCGGGCAACGCCATCACGCAGCTGACGACCATCGGCATCCTGCTGCGCGTGACCCCGCACATCAACAAGGACAACAACGTCACCCTGGACATCCACAACGAGGTCTCCGACCTCTCGAGCCAGGCCACGGTGCAGGGCGGCGTCATCATCAACACCTCCGAGTCCGACACCCGCGTGCTGGTGGAGGACGGCCAGACCGCCGTCATCGGCGGCCTGATCCGCAGGGTGGAGAGCAAGCTCGAGAGCGGCATCCCGCTGCTGAAGGACGTGCCCCTGCTGGGCGCCCTGTTCAAGCGCACCAACGACGTGAAGGTCAACCGCGAGCTGGTGGTCTTCGTGACGCCCAAGATCGTCACCGACAACTACCTCAAGCGCGACAAGCTCACCGACGAGGTCGAGGTGACCTACACGCCCGAGGCCATGACGGTCTACGAGTAGACCCGAGCGGCTGCGAGGCACCGGATCGGCGGTCCCCCGGCGGGGGGCCGCCGATTCCCCTTTGGCGGCGGGGCGTCCCGGTATTAGGATGCTGGGCATGTGGACCTCCTTCGTCGGCTTCATGGGCTGCGGCAAGAGCACCGTCACCCGCCTGCTGCAGGCGGCGACCTCGCGGCCCCTGGTCGCGACGGACGACCTGGTGGTGGACAGGGCCGGCCTGCCCATCGCCGGGATCTTCGCCCGGGACGGCGAGCCCGCCTTCCGGCGCCTGGAGCTGGAGGTCCTGGCCGAGTTGGACCCGGAGCGCAGCCTGGTGGTGGACACCGGCGGCGGCGTGGTGGAGAACCCCGCGGCGGTGGCGCTCCTGCGCAGCCGCGGCGTGGTCATCTGGATCGACGCCCACTGGGAGGTCCTGCGCCACCGCCTGCAGGCCCAGGACGACGGCACGCGGCCCCTGGTGGCGCGCCTGGGCTGGTCCGGGCTGGAGGCCCTGCACCGGCGGCGGCGGCGACTGTACGCCGCCGCGGCGGACTTCCGCCTGCGCTCGGGGGAGAGCACGGCCGAGGACGTGGCCCGCACGGCGATGCTGCGCAGCCTGCTGTGGGAGCGCCGGCGCGAGGAGAAGCGGCGGGAGACCGAGCGGCGCGACGGGGACCGGCGATGAGGGTGATCGGTGGCCGCTGGCGCGGCCGGCGCCTGGCCGCCCCCCGGGGCCAGGCGGTGCGGCCGACCACCGACCGGGTCAAGGAGGCCGTCTTCAACATCCTGGGCGACCGGGTGGCGGCCGCGACGGTGCTGGACCTGTGCTCGGGCGCCGGCGGCCTGGGCCTGGAGGCCCTCAGCCGCGGCGCCGCGCGCGCGGTCTTCGTCGACAGTGACCGCGTCGCCCTGGCGGCGGTGCGCGCCAACGCCGAAGCCTGCGGCGCACAGGCCGGGGAGTTCACCCTGGTCCACGCCGAGGCCGTGGCCTGGCTGGGCGCCTAGCGGCCCGCCGGCGGTCCCTGGCTGCTGCTGGCGGATCCGCCCTACGCCACGGCGGTGGCGGCGGCCCTCGTGCCCCTGGTCGACCGTCTGGCGGCCGAGCCGGGGTTCGTGGCGGCCGTGCTTGAGCACCCGGCCCGGGGCCCGGCCCTGCCGCCGACGGCTTGCGCCCGGGACGAGCGCCGCTACGGCGAGACGGCCATCACCATCCTGGAGCCCCCCGGGTTCCGGCAAGGGGAGCGAACATGAGCGGCCACGTGCTGTACCCGGGCTCCTTCGACCCGGTCACCCTGGGCCACATCGACATCCTCGAGCGGGCGCTGCGCCTGTTCGACCGGGTGACCATGGTGGTGGCCGGACGGGGCAAGGCGGGTCTGCTGGCGCTGGACGAGCGCGTGGACCTGCTGCGGGCCGCGACCGCCCACCTGGACCGGGTCGAGGTGCACCCCTTCACCGGCCTGCTGGTGGACGAGGTGCGCGCCCGCGGGGCGCAGGCCGTGGTGCGGGGCATCCGCACCGCCGGCGACTACGAGCACGAGTGGTCCCTGGCCGGGGTCAACGCCCTGCTCGCGGACGGGGTCGAGTACGTCTACTTCCTGGCCCGGCCCGAGATGGCCGCGGTCTCCAGCACCCTGGTGCGGGACGTGATCCGCCACGGCGGGCCTTTGGAGAAGCTGGTGCCGGCGGCGGTGGCGGCGGCCCTGCGCGGGCGGCGGTTTCCCGGACCCTGACAGCCCGCGGGCCGCGGCCCGACCGGAGCAAGGAGCGGCAGCGTGTTCCTGGACATCGCCACCATCACGGTCGCCTCCGGCGACGGCGGCCCCGGCCGCGTGTCCGTGCGCCGGGAGAAGTTCGTGCCCCGGGGCGGCCCCGACGGCGGCAACGGCGGCCGCGGCGGCTCGGTCTGGTTCGAGGCCGACCCGGCGATGGGCACCCTGCTGGACTTCCGCTACCGGCGCGAGTACGCCGCCGATGCGGGCGGGGCCGGCGGCGGCAACCGCCGCACCGGCGCCGACGGCCAGGACGTGGTCATCCGCGTGCCCTGCGGCACCTTGCTCCTGGACCAGGACTCGGGCGAGATCCTGGGCGATCTGACCGAGCCTGGCGAGCGCCTGCTGGCCTGCCGGGGCGGCAAGGGCGGCAAGGGCAACTGGGAGTTCCGCAACGCCCGCAACCAGACGCCCATGCACGCCCAGCCGGGCCTGCCGGGCGAGTCCCGCACCGTGCGCCTGGAGCTCAAGCTCATCGCCGACATCGGCCTGGTGGGAGAGCCCAATGCCGGCAAAAGCACCCTGCTGTCGGTGATGACGGCGGCCCGCCCCAAGGTGGCGGACTACCCCTTCACGACCCTGGTGCCCAACCTGGGCATCGTCGACCTGGGGGACTACACCAGCTGCACCCTGGCCGACATCCCCGGCCTGATCGAGGGCGCCAGCGCCGGCCGCGGGCTCGGGCACGAGTTTTTGCGCCACGTGGAGCGCACGCGGGCCCTGCTTTTGCTCGTGGACCCCTCGTACGAAGCGCCGGGCCGGGCCCTGGACGTGCTGCGCGGGGAGCTCGCCTCCTACGGCGGCCGGCTGGCCGAACTGCCCTTCGCCGTGGCCGTGACCAAGCGCGACGTCCTGGACGAGGCCACGGCGGCCGCCGCCCTGGCCCAGGCCGAGGCCTGGGGCCAGGCCCACGGGGCGGTCGAGGTGCTGGCCATCAGCTCGGTCGCGGGCCTGGGCCTGGACCAGCTGCGCCACGTGCTGCGCCGGCTCTACCGGGCCGGGTCGCCCACCGGCGACACCGCCCCCTGACCCGCCTCCCGGACGGGACACGATCGCCGTGACCAACCCTGTTTCCGCCGCCGCGGCCGCGCTGCTGCGGCGCCGCGGACCCGGCTGGCCCGCCCTTTTGGAGGAGCTGCCGGACCCGCCCGCCCAACTGCATATCACCGGAGTCGCCGGCGCCCTGCAGGGCCCCTGCCTGGCCATCGTCGGCACCCGCCGCGCCACCGCGCGGGGCCTGGCGGTGGCGCGCACCCTGGGCGCCCACCTGGCGGCCCGGGGCTGGACCGTCGTCAGCGGCCTGGCCCTGGGCATCGACGGGGCCGCCCACCAGGGCGCCCTCGACGCGGGCGGACCCACCGTCGCGGTCATGGCCACCGGCCCGGACGAGACCTACCCGGCCGCCCACCGCGGGCTGCGGCGCCGGATCGAGGCCGCCGGCTGCGCCGTGACCGAGCGCGGCCCGGGCTCGCCCCCGGTGACCTACGCCTTCCCCCGGCGCAACCGCCTGATCGCCGGCCTCTGCCGCGGCGTCATCGTCGTGGAGGCCCCCGCCCGCAGCGGGGCCCTGTGGACGGCCCAGCTCGCCGTCGACGGCAACCGGGAGGTGTTCGCCGTCCCGGGGCCCGTGGACCTGGAGACCAGCCGGGGCTGCCACCAGCTGCTGCGCGAAGGTGCCCACCTGCTCGAAAGCGCGGCGGACGTGGACCGGGTGCTGGGGCGACCGGAGGCGGCACCGCGCGACGCGGGGCAGGACGGCGGGCCGCCGCAGCCGGCG
The DNA here is from genome assembly GCA_046260475.1 of Candidatus Krumholzibacteriia bacterium. GTDB lineage: Bacteria > Krumholzibacteriota > Krumholzibacteriia > LZORAL124-64-63 > LZORAL124-64-63 > JACZKN01. Next base: position 8,120 of record JBHEPC010000385.1, read on the forward strand.
GCCGGTTCGGCCGCGCGCTGGATCCTGGACCGGGTCGACCTGGAGGGCACCGCCCGCGACCTGCTGCGCGCCCGCTGGCCCGGCACCGAGGCCGCGTGGGGCGAGGGCCTGCTGGCCCTGGAGCTGGCCGGCCTGATTCGCCGGTTGCCCGGCGGCCTGCTGGCTCGTACCATCTGGCGTTGAGCGCGGGCCGGGGGGCCTGCGCCGCCGTTTGCCCCGGGAGCCGCGATGACCTCGCCCGCACGCCAGCGCCTGGACTACGCCCTGCTCTACGGCCTGTACCTGGCGGCGCGGCCCCTGCCGCGGCGCTGGCTGCTGGCCGTGGGCCGGGCCGCCGGCGCGCTGGTCTGGCGCACGGGCGCCTACCGCCGGGACGTGGTGCTGGCGAACCTGCGCCACGCCTTCGGCGGCGAGCGCGACGAGGCCGGCCTGCGGGACCTGGCGGCGGCCTTCTACCGCAATCTGGGCATGACCCTGATGGAGTTCCTGGCCCTGCCGCGGCTGCGCCCGGCGGACGTGATCGCGCTGGTGGCGGTCGAAGGGGCCGAGCACCTGGAGGAGGTGCGCCGCCGGGGCCGCGGCGGGCTGCTCGTCAGCGGCCACTTCGGCAACTGGGAGCTGCTGGGCGCGCGTGTTGCCGCGGAGGGGCGGCCGGTGAACTTCATCGTCAAGACCCAGCACAACCTGCGCGTCGACCGCCTGCAGAACGGCATCCGCCAGCGGATCGGCATCGGCACCATCCGCGCGGGCGCCTCGGTCCGCGAGATGATCCTGGCCCTGCGGCGGCAGGAGTGGATCGGCCTGCTGGCGGACCAGGACGCGGGCAGCGACGGGGTGTTCTGCGAGTTCCTGGGGCGCCAGGCCGCGGTCTTCCGGGGTGCGGCCTACCTGGCCTGGAAGCTGGACTGCCCGCTGCTGACCGGCTTCATCTACCGGCAGCCGGACGGCCGGCACGTGGTCCGGGTCGACCCGCCGGTCGAAGCGGACCGCAGCCTGCCCGAGGACGAGGCTGTCAGACGCCTGACCGAAGTGCACGTGCGCCGCCTGGAGGCGGCGGTGCGCCGGGCGCCCGACCACTACTTCTGGGTGCATCGCCGCTGGAAGACGCGGCCCGAGGGGGAGGTCCCGTGAGCGAAGTCCGGGACCTGGTCCCGGGCGCCGGGCCGGCCGTCAGTCGGCCTGGAAACCGATGTTGTGCCCGCCGCCCGGCTGACCCGCCAGCTTGATCTCGCCGTGGGCCTTCTCCCAGCGCTCCAGGTTCGAGTCCAGGAGGCGGGCCAGGCCCTTGGCGGCCTGGGGCGTCAGGATCACCCGGGCGTGGACCTTGGCCTTGGCCGCGCCCGGCACCACGCGCGCGAAGTCCAGGACGAACTCGGCGGGGCTGTGGGTGATCAGGGCCAGGTTCGCGTAGATGCCCTCGGCTTCCTTCTCGCCCAGGTCGAGGGTGATGCGCTGGGGGGGAGTTGTGCCGCTCATGGCCGTGACCTCGCAGGGCGGGCGCGTTGACACCCGCCGGGGTGGGTGGTAGCTTGCGGTGGCGCCCCCGCCGGGGGGGCCCTGCCATCCCCGAAAAGAACGGATCCATGGACCCGAAACACAAGGACATCCTCGCCGGCTTCGCGGGCCGCCGGCTGGCCGTGGTGGGCGACAGCATGGTCGACCGCTTCCTCTGGGGGCGCGTGGACCGCATCAGCCCCGAGGCCCCGGTGCCGGTGGTCCGGCTCGAGCGCGAGACCCTCAAGCTGGGAGGCGCGGCCAACGTCGCGGCCAACATCCGGGCCCTGGGGGCGCAGGTCGTCCTGTACGCCCTCTGCGGCCGGGACGAGGCGGCCGGCCAGCTGCGCGGCCTGCTCGTCGAGCGCGGCATCGACGACGCCGGCCTGGTGGAGGCGGACGCCCGGCCCACCACCGTCAAGACCCGCATCATCGCCCACAACCAGCAGGTGGTCCGCGCCGACCGCGAGGACGACAGCCCCGCGGACGCCGAGCTGGTGGCGCGGCTGCTGGCAGCCTTCACCGCCGGGGGCGCCTTCGACGCCGTGGTCATCAGCGACTACGGCAAGGGGTTGCTCACCGACGGCGCCCTGGCCGCGCTGATCGCCCGGGGCCGCGAGCTGGGGGTGCCCGTGGTGGTGGACCCCAAGCGCGGCGACTACAGCCAGTACCGGGGCGCCACCAGCCTGACGCCCAACCAGAAGGAGGCCGAGCAGGCCTGCGCCCTGGTCATCCGGACGCCCGAGAGCCTGCGCCAGGCCGGCCGCATCCTGCTGGAGCGCACCGCCGCCGAGGCCGTGCTCATCACCCGGGGCGAGCACGGGATGGCCCTGTACGAGCGGGACGGCACCGAGCACCACCTGCCCACCGAGGCCACCACCGTCTTCGACGTCACCGGCGCCGGCGACACCGTCATCGCCGCCTACACCACCGCCCTGGCCGCGGGCGCGGGCTTCGCCGACGCGGCCTTCCTGTCCAACCACGCCGCCGGCGTGGCGGTCCGGGAGCTGGGCACCGCCGCTGTTACGGCCGACCAGCTGCGCCGCGCCCTGCGCGGGGACGACCGGTGACGGCGCCCGCGCGCGGCCTGGTCCTGGCCCGCCACGAGCTGCGGCCCTGGGCCGAGGCGGTCCACGCCGCCGGCCGCACCATCGCCTTCACCAACGGCTGTTTCGACCTGGTCCACGCCGGCCACCTGGAGGGCTTCCGGCAGGCCGCCGCGGCAGCCGACGAGTTGATCGTCGCTCTCAACAGCGACGCCTCGGTGCGGGGCCTGAAGGGGGAGGGCCGGCCCATCCTGCCCGCGGCCGAGCGCGCCGCGCTCATCGCCGCCTTGCGGCCCGTTTCGGCGGTCACCATATTTGCCGAGCCGACACCCCTGGAGACCATCCTCCAGGTCCGGCCTGACGTGCTCGTCAAGGGGTCCGAGTACGAGGAAGCGGACATCGTGGGCGCCCGCGAGATGGTCTCGTGGGGCGGCCGGATCGTGCGCGTGCCGATGGTGCCCGGCTTGTCGACCTCCGCAATCATCGCCGCGATCCGCCGGCAGGCCTGATCGCGGCCGCCAACCGCGGGCCCGCCCGGGCCCAAGGAGAAGCCATGAGCAGGAGAAAGGTCATCATCCTCGGCGCGGCCGGACGCGACTTCCACAACTTCAATTGCGTCTACCGCGACAACGCCGATTACGAGGTCGTCGCCTTCACCGCCACCCAGATCCCCGACATCGACGGCCGGCGCTACCCCGCCGCCCTGGCTGGCAGCCTCTACCCCGAGGGCATCCCCATCCACGACGAGGCCGAGCTGCCCGAACTGATCGCCGCGACCGGCGCCGAGCTGTGCGTCATGTCCTACAGCGACCGTTCCTACCAGCAGGTCATGTCCCTGGGCTCGATCGTCAACGCCGCCGGCGCCGACTTCACCATGCTGGGCGAGCGCCTGACCCAGCTCAAGAGCAGCAAGCCCGTCGTCTCGGTGGGCGCCGTGCGCACCGGCTGCGGCAAGAGCCAGACCAGCCGCCGCATCTGCGAGATCCTGCGCCGGGCGGGCAAGAAGGTCGTCGCCGTGCGCCACCCCATGCCCTACGGCGACCTGGCGGCCCAGAAGGTCCAGCGCTTCGCCGAGCTGGCCGACCTCGAGCAGCACAAGTGCACCATCGAGGAGATGGAGGAGTACGAGCCCCACATCGAGGCCGGCGGCGTCATCTACGCGGGCGTGGACTACGAGGCCATCCTGCGCCAGGCCGAGGCCGAGGCGGACATCGTGCTCTGGGACGGCGGCAACAACGACACGCCCTTCTTCAAGAGCGACCTGCACATCGTCGTGGCCGATCCCCACCGCCCGGGCCACGAGCTGGGCTATTTCCCCAGCGAGACGAACCTGCGCATCGCCGACGCGGTGATCATCAACAAGGTCGTCGAGGCCGAGTTCGAGAACATCGAGTAGGTGCGCGAGAACATCCGGCAGGTGAACCCGCGGGCCGTCATCATCGACGCCGCCAGCCCGCTGACCTTCGAGGGCGAGACCGACCTGCGCGGCAAGCGCGTGCTGGTGGTCGAGGACGGCCCGACCCTGACCCACGGCGGCATGACCTACGGCGCCGGCGTGGTCGCGGCCATGCGCATGGGGGCCGAGGAGCTGGTGGACCCGCGGCCCTGGGCCACCGGCCGCCTGGCCGAGACCTTCGCCGCCTACCCGGAGATCGGCACCCTGCTGCCGGCCATGGGCTACGGCGCCGAGCAGATCGCGGATCTGGAGAAGACCATCAACGCGGTCGACTGCGACGTGGTGGTCATCGGCACGCCCATCGACCTGAACCGCATCGTGAAGATCAAGCAGCCGACCGTGCGCGTTAAGTACGAGCTCCAGGAGATCGGAAAGCCGGACCTGGAGCAGCTGTTGGCCCGCTTCCTGGGCTAGCGACCATCGGGGGCGGCCGGCCCGGCCGGCCGCCCCGCCATCACCGGGGAGGATTCGCGTGAACATCCACGAGTACCAGGCGAAGGAGATCTTCGCCGACCACGGCCTGCCGGTGCCCGGGGGCAGCGTCGCCACCACGGCCGAGGAGGCGGTGGCCCTGGCGAAGGAGTTCGGGCTCCCGTGCATGGTCAAGTCGCAGGTGCTGACCGGCGGCCGCGGCAAGGCGGGGGGCATCAAGTTCTGCCCGACCCTCGACGACGTGAAGAAGCATGCCGGGAACATCCTGGGCATGGACATCAAGGGCCACGTCGTGCGGAAGGTGCTGGTCACCCCCGCGGTGGACATCGCCAGCGAGTACTACGTGGGCATGCTCATCGACCGCAACACCAAGCGCGTGCTGCTGATGGCCAGCGCCGAGGGCGGCGTGGAGATCGAGCAGGTGGCCAAGGACAACCCCGAGGCCATCCTCAAGCAGACCATCGACCCCCGCTACGGGCTGCTGGACCACGAGGCCATGGACATGGGCCTGCGGCTGTGCCCGGACGACGTGAAGAAGGCCCGCCAGCTCGCCGCCGCCATGCAGAAGCTCTACCGGGCGTTCGTCGAAGCCGACGCCAGCCTGGCCGAGATCAACCCCTTCATCTTCACCCCGGCGGGCGAGGGCCACGCCATCGACGCCAAGGTGAACCTGGACGACAACGCCCTGTTCCGGCACCCGGGCTACGAGGCGCTGCGCGACCTGGAGGCCGAGGACCCGGGCGAGCGCGCGGCCCGCGAGGCCGGCCTCAGCTTCGTCAAGCTCGAAGGCAACGTGGGCTGCCTGGTCAACGGCGCCGGCCTGGCCATGGCCACCATGGACCTGGTCAACTACTACGGCGGCCAGCCCGCCAACTTCCTGGACATCGGCGGCTCCTCGAATCCCGAGAAGGTGGTCAACGCCCTGACCATCATCCTCAAGGACCCCGAGGTGAAGGCCATCCTCTTCAACATCTTCGGCGGCATCACCCGCTGCGACGACGTGGCCAACGGCATCATCAAGGCCACGCAGATGATGGACATCAACGTGCCCATCGTGGTCCGGCTGACCGGCACCAACGAGGCGGAGGGGCGGGCCCTGCTGGCCAAGACCGCCCTGCACCCGGCCCAGACCATGGACGAGGCCGTGCAGAAGGCCATCGAGCTCGCGGGCAAGTAGCGCGCCGACCGGAAACCGGCGGACGCACCGCGCCGCCCACCAAGGAGAGGAAACCATGGCGATCTTCGTCGACAAGGACACCAGGGTGGTGGTCCAGGGGATCACCGGCCGCGACGGCGGCTTCCACACCCGCGAGATGATGGCCTACGGCACCAAGGTCGTGGCCGGCTGCACGCCCGGCCGCGGCGGCCAGAAGTTCGAGGGCTCGGTCCCGGTCTTCGACACGGTCAAGCAGGCCGTGCAGGAGACCGGCGCCAACACGTCGGTCATCTTCGTGCCGCCCTTCGGCGCGGCCGGCGCCATCATGGAGGCCGCCGACGCGGGCTGCAAACTCATCGTCTGCATCACCGAGGGCGTGCCCACGGTGGACATGGTCAAGGCCTGGCCGTACGTCCAGGAGAAGGGCGCGCGGCTGGTCGGGCCCAACTGCCCGGGCCTGCTGGCCCCCGGCATCGCCAAGCTGGGCATCCTGCCCGCGTCCATCGTCAAGGAGGGCCCCGTCGGGCTGGTCTCCCGCAGCGGGACCCTGACCTACGAGGTGGTCTACCAGCTGACCGCCGCGGGCCTGGGCCAGACCACGTGCCTGGGCATCGGCGGCGACCCGGTGATCGGCACCAACTTCCTGGACGCCATCGAGGCCTTCAACGCCGACCCGCAGACCGAGGCCTTCGTGATGATCGGCGAGATCGGCGGGGACGCCGAGGAGAAGGCCGCCGCGTACATCAAGGCCCACGTCAAGAAGCCGGTGGTCAGCTTCATCGCCGGGCGGACCGCGCCTGCGGGCAAGCGGATGGGCCACGCCGGCGCTATCGTTTCCGGCGGCGCAGGCACCGCGGCCGAAAAGAAGAAGGCCCTCGAGGCGGCCGGGATCCCCGTGGCCGACCGCCCCATGGACATCGTGCCGAAGCTCAAGGAGATCTGGCGCCGCTGACCGGCGCCCGGACCGGGACGGCGGGCGCGCCCGGCGGCGCGCCCGCGCGTCTTGTGAAAGAACCTGAAAGGAACGACACAACCCCATGCAGCAGACGTACTTCATGATCAAGCCGGAGATCGTCGCAGCCGGCGACCAGAAGGTGGGGGAGATCCTCGCCATCGCCAACCGGGCGGGCTTCCGCATCACGGGCCTCGAGCTGCGGCAGCTGGACCGGGCCACCGTGGAGGACTTCTACGGCGAGCACCGGGGCAAGGGCTTCTTCGGCGACCTGTGCGCCTACATCGCCGGCGGTCCGGTGGTCTGCGTGCGCCTCGAGCGCGAGGACGCCGTGGCCAGGCTGCGCGAGCTGATCGGCGCCACCGACCCGGCCAAGGCCGCCGCCGGCACCATCCGTGACCTCTACGGGGCATCGCTGCAGAACAACGCCGTCCACGCCTCGGCCAACCCGGACGACGCCACCCGGGAGCTGGGCATCATCTTCGGCTAGGCGCCGCCGCCGGCCGCCTTGACAGGCCCCGGCGCGGCTATTAAGGTGTGGCGCTTGCATGAAACTCGATCTGGACAGGCAGGAACACGGCCGCTCCGTCCTGGGCATCGAGGGTGACCTCGCCCTGGGTCTGGGCGAAGTCCACCCGGAGCGGGCCACGCTGCGGGGCGAGCTCCAGGTGGACAACGTGGAGAGCCGCTTCCTGCTGGGCGGGACCCTGACGGCCGAGGGCCGGGCCGAGTGCGGCCGCTGCCTCGCCGGGTTCACCCTCCGCTGGGAGGTGCCCGTCGAGATCGTCGTCCTCAGGGACGTGGACACCGACGAGGGGGAAGGCGACTCCCTGGTCATCCGCCAGAGCACCGGCGAGGTGGACCTGACCGAAGCCCTGCGGGAATCCGTCGTCCTGGCGTTTCCCCTGGCGCCCGTCTGCCGTGAGGATTGCAAGGGGCTGTGCCCCAGCTGCGGCATCGACCGCAACACCGGCACTTGCGATTGTGCCGACGAGGACATCGACCCGAGGTGGGAAGGGCTCCCCTGAGGACCCCCCGCCCCGACCGAGAGGACCAGGAGACATGGCGGTTCCCCGCAAAAAGACCACGCCCTCGCGGAAGGGCCTGCGCCGGGCCAACTGGCATCTGACCAAGCCCGATCCCAACAAGTGCCCCCACTGCGCCGCGCCGCGCCTGCCCCACCGGGTCTGCCGGGAGTGCGGGTACTACGGCGAGCGCGAAGTGATCGTCGTCGAATCCTAGAGGTCCGCGCGGGCGCCGGCGGTCCGGCCCGGCACCGGCAGGGAGGTCGGTTCCGATGAACGGCAGCAGCGACAGGCCCGTCATCGCGGTCGACGCCATGGGCGGCGACCACGGCCCGGCCGTGGTCGTCCCGGGCGCCGTGGCGGCCCTCGCGCCGGACTCGCCGTTTGCCGTGGCGCTGTACGGCGACCGGGAGGCCGTCGCCGCCGAACTCGCGCAGCTCGACACTGCCGGCCTGCCCGTTTCCGTCGTTCCCTGCACCCAGGAGATCGAGATGGGCGAGTCGCCGGCCGCCGCGATCCGCGGCCGTCCCGACAGCCCCATCGTCAAGGCGGTCACCGACCACAAGGCCGGCCGCGCGGCGGCCGTGGTCTCGGCCGGTTCGACCGGCGCCCAGGTCGCCGCCAGCCTCATCCTGCTGGGGCGGCTGCCCGGCGTCGACCGCCCTGCCATCGCCACCGTGATCCCCACCGTGGCAGGCCGCCTGCTGCTGCTGGACGCCGGGGCCAACACCCAGGCCAAGCCCGAGCACCTGGTCTCCTTCGCCCGCATGGGCGTGGTCTACGCCCGCGAGCTGTTCGGCGTGGCCGAGCCCCGGGTCGGCCTGCTCAACATCGGCGGCGAGGCCGGCAAGGGCAACGACCTGGCCGTGGCCGGCCACGAGCTGCTGCGGGGCGCGGGCCTGAACTTCACGGGCAACGTCGAGGGCAACGAATTCCTGCTCGGGACCGCGGACGTGGTGGTCACCGACGGCTTCACCGGCAACAACACCCTGAAGCTGGTGGAGGGCATCGCCCGCTTCCTGGTCGCGCTGAGCCGGCGTCCCGACCTGGCGGAGCACGAACGCGCCGCCTTCGGCCCGGTGCTGGGCTACCTGCAGCGGGAGTTCTCCTACGAGGTGGCCGGCGGCGCCATGCTGCTGGGCGTCGCCGGCGTCAGCATCATCGCCCACGGCCGCAGCAGCGCCCGTGCCATCACCAACGCGGTCAAGGTGGCCTGGGAGCAGATCCACGCCGACCTGCCCGCCAAGGTCGCGGCGGCCCACGCCTGAGGGCCGACCCGCGCGTTCCGGAGGATCCCATGCCCCGCGTCCCCATGCTTTTTCCCGGCCAAGGCTCCCAGACCGTGGGCATGGCCGCGGACCTGCTGGCGGCCGGCGGCTCGGCCGCCCGGTTCCTGCGCTCGGTCAACGACACGGTGGGCTGCGATCTGCTGGGGATCATGACCGCCGGCCCGGACGACGTCCTGACCGAGACCCGCAACGCCCAGCCGGCGCTGCTGGCCCACTCGGTGGCCGTCACCCTGGCCCTGGCGGACCGGGGCATCCAGCCCTCGCTGGTCGCGGGCCACAGCCTGGGCGAGTTCTCCGCCGCGGTGGCCTGCAGCGCCCTGGACCCGGGCGACGCCCTGCGCACGGTGCGCCGCCGGGGCGAGTTGATGTTCGCCGCCGGGCGGGAGATTCCCGGCACCATGGCCGCGGTCATGGGCCTGCCGCTGGCGACGGTGGCCGCGGTCTGCGCCGGTGTCGACGGGGTCGTCGTGCCGGCGAACCACAACTCCGATACCCAGGTTGTGATCAGCGGCGAGGTGGCGGCGGTGGCCGCCGCGGGCGAGGCCCTCAAGGCCGCCGGCGCGAAGCGGGTCACGCCGTTGAACGTGAGCGGGGCCTTCCACTCGCCGCTGCTGGCGGACGCCGCGGCGGCGTTCCGGGAGTTCCTGGGCACGATCCCCGTCCACGATCCCGCCGTGCCCCTGATCGCCAACGTCGACGCCGAGCCGGTGACCACGGCGGCCGCCTTGCGGGAGGGCTTCGCGCGGCAGCTGACCTCGCCGGTGCTCTGGCACGGCATCATGGAGCGGCTGTGCGGCGACCCCGCGCGGCCCCGCCTGGTCCTGGAGGTGGGGCCGGGCAAGGTGCTCGGCGGCCTTGCCAGGCGCGCGTATCCGGATGTAACCTTCGTCCCGGTGGGGACCGTCGCCGACCTGGAGGGCCTGCCGGCGCTCCTGGCGGCCGCCGCGTCCGGCCACGGCTGACCGGCACCAGCCAAGGAGAGCGGACATCATGGCCGACACAGCGACCAAGGGCGCGGTCATCGTCACCGGCGCCAGCCGGGGCATCGGCCGGGCCATCGCCGCGGACCTGGCCGCCGCCGGCTACCGCCTGGCCCTGGTGGCCCGGGACGAGGCCCG
>JBHEPC010000274.1:0-4251 GCA_046260475.1 Candidatus Krumholzibacteriia bacterium
CCCACGACGTGCTGTGGCTGCCGGAGATCTTCTTCGCCGGAGGCACCGTCAGCCGGGACATCTCGGCCGCCGACCTGGCGGCCGGGGTGGCCGCCGCCGGGCGCGACGCCCGCTTCGCGGCCGACCGCGCGGCGCTGCCGGCGGCCATCGCCACCGAGGCCCGGCCCGGCGATCTGGTGCTGGTGATGGGGGCGCGCGACCCGTCGCTGACCGCCTTCGGCCGCGCGGTGCTGGCGCGCCTGGCGGAGCGGGCGCCTCAGTCCTGAGCGGGATCCGCTGCGGGCGCGGTGACCAGGCGGGCCTCTTGCGGGTCATAGGAGCGGCGGCCGCCGCCTATCCGCTGGCCGCTGCGCCGGTCGACGAAGAGGTTGCTGCCGGTGATGGCCTTGGCCTTGTGCTTGACCTCGGCGCAGACCTCGGCCACCTCCACGTGCATGCGGAACGGCCGCTGCTTCAGCAGCACCGCGCCCATGGAGATGGTCATCAGGGGAAAGTGCGCGCGGTTGCCCTGGCGGTCCTCGGACTCGATGTAGCCGCGCTCGATGTCGTCGTCGCGGTAGAAGGCCGGTACGCCGCGGTCGAAGCGCGCGGCGATCTCCTGGCCCACCTTGTCCAGCTTGTCGGCCGAGAAGATCATCACGAAGTCGTCGCCGCCGACGTGGCCCAAAAAGCCCCGGTCCTCGCACACCACCCGCAGCACCGTCTGCAGGGTCTCGGCGTTGAACAGCAGCACATCGTCACCGTCGTTGAAGCCGTAGGCGTCGTTGTAGGCCTTGAAGTTGTCCAGGTCGGTGTAGAGCACCGCCACATCCTCGCCGCCGTCGATGGCCTGCTGGATGCGCTGCACGATGGTGTTGTTGCCCGGCAGGTGGGTCAGCGGGTTGTTGTCGATGTTCATCTCGCCCAGGCGCTCGACTTCCTGCAGCAGTTGCAGGAAGCGGATCGGCTGGCGCACGCGCATCAGGAACTCGACCAGGGGGCAGGGCTTGACGATGTAGTCGACGCCGCCGGACTCGTAGCAGTGGGCGATGTCCTCGGCCTTGCGGCTGTCGGTGATGAACACGACGGGGATCTTCTCCAGGCGCGGGTCCCGCTTGAGCGCCGCGCACAGGGCGTAGCCGTCGCCGTCGGCCAGGCGACGGGCGATCAGCAGCAGGTCCGGCACCCGCACGTCGACAGCCGCCCGGGCGCCGGCGCCGTCGGTGGCCGTGGCCACGTCGTAGCCCTCGCCCTTGAGGGTCGTGGCGTGGATGCGCAGGTCCTGGGCGGACCCGTCCACGATCAGCACGTGTCCGGATTTGACGCTCATCGCGCGGGCTGCCCCGTCAGCTCGGCCACCGCGTCCAGCAGCTCCTGGCGCGGCAGGGGTTTGGCGAAGGTGTGGCGCACGCCGCAGCGGCGCACCCAGGACAGGTAGTCGTCCGGGCCGATGCGGCCGCCGCCGCTGATGGCGATCACCGGCAGGTCGGGCCGGAGCATCCGCAGCTCCATGATCGTCTCGATGCCCTCCTTCTCGGGCATGACGATGTCGGTGATCACCAGCGCGTGGACGGCCGGGTCGAAGGCCGCGACGGCCTGGTTGCCGTCGCCCACGGCGTCGACGGCATAGCCGGCGCGCTCGAGGATGGCCTGCAGCAGGGCCAGCACCTGCTCGTCGTCATCGACGACGAGGATCCTGGTGGTCGTGTTCGGCTCGCTCATAGGGTCTCGCAATCGTAGGGGGCCCGGCCGCGCGCCTGCGGGCGCGGCCGCGTCGCTTCGCGTCATTACCGGTGGCTTCGTCCGCGAGCGGGGATGATTGAGGAGTATCCGCAGGCGCCGATCGGGCCGGGGCGGCGCTGCCGTCGCCGGCACCACCGCCCCCAGGCATCTTCTCGCGCTCAGCCCTGCTTGCGGCGGGCCTTGACGATCAGCCAGACGCCGCCGCCGATCAGGAACGCGGGCCACCAGTTCTCGATCCAGTCCAGGGAGAGGTCCGTGTTCAGGTCCAGCAGGAACAGCACGCCCACGATCACCAGGATCACGCCGGCGGGCAGCGAGCCCCGGGCGCCCGGGTGCTGGAAGTCCTCCGGCACCTGCTCGCCCCCCAGACCGTCCAGGATCCGGTTGTAGTGATGGGCCCGCCGGTTGGCGTCGATCATGTTGTAGAGCCAGAAGAAGGCCAGGAAGAGCCCGAACAGGGGTTCGGCGCCGCGGGCGCCCCGGCTCAGGATGGTGATCGTGGTCGCCACGACCGTCAGGTCGATAAACCCCTGCTGGTAGTAGCCCACGTAGATCTGGCCGAGGCCCGGCATCAGGGACAGCCCGGTGGCCAGGGCCGGGGACTTGCGGGCCGCGATCGCGGCCGGCGGCGGCGGCGGCGCCGGTCGGGGGGCGGACGGCTGCTCCCAGGTGCCCTGTCCTCTGTCGTTGTGCTCGCCGTTCATGGTTCGCTCCTTTCGTATCGTGCGTCGGTATCGGGATGTGTTGCCCACCAGAGTTTCCAGGTGTCGCGCCCCGCGTGGAGCGCGTCGAGCAGTTCGCGGCCGGCATCGCCGGGCCGGCCGCCGCGCAGGTGTCCGTAGGCGGTGCCCAGGTGGCGGCCAAACGCGTCCCGGGCCGGGGCCGTGCGGTCGGCGCGGGCGGCCAGGGAGGCGCCGCTGCCCTCGACCCGGCGGTCCATCTCGCCCCGCAGCCGGGCCGTCGCCAGGTCGGCGCGCGCCGTCAGCCAGCGGGAGGCGTCGCCCGCCAGGGGCAGGGCCTCGGGGCCGGCCTGGATCACGGCCAGCGCCCGTTGCGGGGCCTGGCGCAGCGGGGACATCGGCAATCCCGTCAGCAGGACCAGCACCACCGTGGCGGCGTAGGCCACCTGCACGGCGAATCCCGGCCGCAGCACCCGCTCCTGCCACCAGCGGCCCAGGCGGTCCATGAGGCCGCCGGGCCCGGCGCCGGCCAGGTCCGCCGCGCGGCGGGCCTGTGCCGTCGCCGTGCGGCCGCTGGTGCGGGCCAGCACGGCCGCGGTGAAGTCCGGACCCGGGTCCAATTCGGCCCGCGCGGCCAGCTCGGGCCCCAGCCAGCCGAGGGTCACGGCCACGGCGCGGCAGGCGGGGCAGTGTTCCAGATGCCGGCGCACGAGCTGCCGGTCGAGGGTCTCCAGGCCGCCGTCGGTCAGGTCGGGCAGGAGGCCGCACGCGCGCACGCAGGCGGAGCCGGACGTCCGGGCCAACACGTCCCGTACGAAATCCCGGCGTCCGTCCCGCCTGCGCTCGCTCACGACACGGCCTCCTGCCCGGCCCCGCCGGGGCCGCCGTCCAGGTCCACGATGGCCCGGGCCAGTTCCACGCGGGCGCGGCTGGACCGCGACTTGACCGTGCCCAGCGGCAGGCCCAGCAGTCCCGCGATCTCCTCCAGGGGCAGACCCTGGATGTCCTTCAGGACGATGATCTCCCGGTTGATGTCGCTCAGCCGCTCCATGGCCCGGTGCACCAGCCGCTGCCGCGAGGTGGCCAGCCAGGCCTGCTCCGGGTCGGGCGCGGCGGCTGCTAGGCCGGTCATCTTCTCGGCCGGGATGTCCTGGCGCGGCGGCCGGGCCTTGCGGCGCCGCAGGTGGTCCAGGCAGGCGTGGCGGGCGATGGCCGTCAGCCAGCCGGCGAACCGCTCCGGCTCGGTCATCTGGCCCAGCCGGTGCCAGACGCGCACGAAGATCTCCTGGGCGAGGTCGAGGGCCTCGTCCCGGTCGCCCACGTAGCCGAAGGCGATGGAGCATACGCGTCCCTGGTACTCCCTCACGAGAGCCTCCCATGCCAGCTCGTCGCCCTGGCGGCAACGGGTGATCAGCTCGACCTGGTCCATGATCCCTTCCGGGCGGGGGCGCGGGTGCCGGTGGCGCCCTCCGATCACACCACAGACGCGCCGCGGGTGTCGAGAGTTCGGTCCCGGGCCGGGAATTTTGACAGGGAGCCGAACCCGCCGTTCCGTGCTAACTTGGGCTACAGACACGGAGGAATCATGCAAGACGACAACCCCAGCGCGCGGCAGGCCGGAGGGCGGCCGGACCTCGGCCGCGCGATCGCCCCGTTCAGCCGCGCAGACACCCGCAAGGCCGTCTGGCAGCTCGCCAACACCATCGTGCCCTACCTGGCGATCCTGGCCCTGATGGTCACCAGCCGGGTCCTGGGTTGGCCCTACGCGGTGACCCTGGCCTTGGCCGTGCCGGCGGCGGTGCTGCAGATCCGCATCTTCATCTTCTTCCACGACTGCTGCCACGGCTCG
>JBHEPC010000392.1:0-2592 GCA_046260475.1 Candidatus Krumholzibacteriia bacterium
CCGCCGCAGGGCCGCCTCCAGGTTCAGCAGCGCGTCCTCGGGATCCGGATCCAGGCTCAGGGCCTCCCGCAGCCGCGCGGCCGCGTCTTCGGTCTGACCGGCCGCGAGCAGCGTGGTGCCCGCGTTGTACAAGGCCTCGGACCGCAGCTGCCGATCCTCGGTCAAAGAGAGGGTGCGCTGGAACTCCCGGGCCGCCTCCTCGTAGCGCTCGAGGCGGAACAGGGCCTCGCCCACGGCCAGGCTGATGCGCGGATCCTCGGGCGCGGCCACCAGGGCCGACTCCAGGTCCCGCAGCGCGCCCTCGTAGTCCCCCTGCAGGTATTTCTGGCGACCCGCGGCCAGCTCCGCCGCACCGGCCGGGCGCAAGGCCGCGGCCGCCGGCGAGGCGCCGCCGAGGCCGAGCACCAGCAGCAGCGCCAAAGCGGCCGCCACCGGCGGCCGCCGGGGCCCGAGCACCAGCAGCAGGGCGAAGCACGCCGCCGCCAGCAGCAGCGGCCACACGTACCGCTCCTGGTAGGCGGAGATGCGCCGCTCCTGCAGGTCCCGCTTGCCCAACCGTTCCAGCTCGGCAAAGAGCCGGTCCCCCGCCAGGCCGTCGACGCCCACCCGGAACGGGCTGCCGCCGCTGATGGCCGCCATCTTTTCCAGCGCCGCCAGGTCCAGCCGCGTGAGCACCACGCTCCCCTCGTCGTCCTTGAGGAAGCCCGCCGGCCGGCCTCGCCCGTCGGTGACGGGGATCAGGCCGCCCTCCGGCTCGCCCACGCCGACGGGGATGAGCTTGATGCCGTCCTGCTGGCAGGCCCGCGCCGCCTCTTCCCACTTCCCTTCCAGGTCCTCCCCGTCGGTGACCAGCAGGATCGCCTGGAAGGTGCCGCCCGGCCGGCCCTCGCGCCCCTTGGCCAGCAGCCCCCGGGCCGTCTGCAGGGCGGCGCCCAGGGCGGTGCCTTGGGCCGAGAGCATGTCCGGCGCGGCCATGCGCAGGAAGATGTCCGCGGTGCCGTAGTCCAGGGTCAGCGGGCACTGGACGAAGGCGCTGCCGGCGAAGAAGACCAGGCCCACGCGGCTGTCCCGCAGCCGCTCCAGGAACGAGCCCAGCTCGGCCTTGGCCCGCTCCAGGCGGTTAGGCGGCACGTCCTCGGCCAGCATCGAGTTGGAGATGTCCAGGGCCACGACGATGTCCGACCCCCGCTGGGTGACCGCCACCTCGCTGGCGCCCCACTGGGGCCGGGCCAGGGCCAGCAGCAGCCAGAAGAGCCCCGCCAGCCAGAGGAAGCGCCGCCAGCCGCGCAGGCGCGGGTTGGCCGCCTCGACGTGGTCGCCCGCCCGCGCGCCCAGCAGCAGGCGCAGCCGGCCGGCGGCCCGGCGGTCGGTCGCCCGCAGCAGCAGCCACAGCACCGGCAGCAGCGGCACCGCATAGAGCCAGATCGCGGCGGCGAAACGCACGTCGTCCTTCTCCCTAGGGGATGCGCCGCAGCCAGGTGGCCGCCAGCAGCCCCTCCAGCAGGCACAGCAGCAGCGCCGGCACCGCCGCCGCCGCCATCAGTTCCCGGTGCCAGGTGCTGACCCGCGTCTTGTAGCGGGCCGTCTCCAGTTCGTCGATGGTCGCGAAGATCTCCTGCAGGGCAAGGGGATCGGTGGCCTGGAACATGCGCCCGCCCGTCAGGTCGGCGATGCGCCGCAGCAGCTCCAGGTCCAGCCGCGTCTCCACCTGCCGCGTGCGCTGCCCGAAGATCGGATCGTTCACCGGGTAGGGCACCAGGCCTTCCCGCCCGATGGCGACGGTGTAGACCCGCACGTCCAGCGTGCGCGCCAGCTCGGCCGCCGTTTCGGGCTCGAGGGTGGGCACGTTGTTGACGCCGTCGGTGAGCAGGATGACGGTCTTGCTCGGCGAGTCCGAGTGGCGCAGGCGCGCCACCGCCGTGGCCAGGCCCAGGCCGATGGCCGTGCCGTCGTCGATGAGCCCGATCTCGATCTCGTCCAGGAAGCCCTTGAGCACCGGATGGTCGAGGGTCAACGGGCACTGGGTGAACGCCCGGGCAGCGAAAACCACCAGGCCAATGCGGTCGTGGGGCCGCCCGTCGATGAAGTCACGGATCACGTCCTTGGCCGAACCCAGCCGGTCCTTGGGCTGGAAGTCCAGCGAGCGCATGGACCCGCTGATGTCCAGGGCCAGCACGATGTCCAGGCCCTGGCCCTCGATCTCCTCGGTGCGGTGGGCGATCCGCGGCCCGGCCGCAGCGATGATCAGCAGCACCAGGGCCAGCGCCGCCGGCACGGCCAGCAGGCGCGCCAGGCGCGCCCGCAGACCGCCGCCCGCCGGTTCCAGCAGGAGCGCCGTGGGATGGCGCAGGGCCGTCGGGTCGCCGTCGCGGCGCAGGCGCAGCCAGGCCAGCAGCGGCGGCAGCACGAGCAGCAGCAGGAGCCAGGGCCTGGCCATTTCCATCAGGCCGCCTCCCCTGCCCGGACGCCGACCGCGCCGGCCAGCCGCCGCCAGGCCACCTCCGCCGCAGCCAGGTCCGCGGTCGGCAAGCCGGCCGCCGCCGCCGCCTCGCCGTCGATGCGCACCGCAGCGACGGCCGCCAGCAGCGCGGC